>CAIMKO010000465.1 GCA_903841915.1 uncultured Chitinophagaceae bacterium
AATAAAAGTGATCGTGATTTTTGCAACGTGGATTAAATGCAGCTTTGCAAAACGGGCATTGGTAATTACTTTCTAAATATTGTGAAATGGTCAATTCGCCATAACAATTGCCGCATAAAACAGCTTTGGTATCAAATTCTTTTTTAGTCCAGATTTCTGTTTGATGCCCCGCTTCTTCTTCGTGACAATGTATGCATGAGTAATAATGGTTACAGCATTTCATTTTAATTGCAATAATATCCACCCCTGAATGATAATGGACACAACGTGTTTGTTCATCAATCGTTTTGCCTCTGATGATCATTTATATTTTATTTATAATTTACACAAAAGAAAAAGTATCGCCATCAAACAGCCCCATATCGCTCAGTTTCAGATGCGGAATTACCAATAATGCCATAAAGCTTAGTGTCATGAAAGGAGCTGCTAGTGTGCTTTTTAACTCAGCTTTTACCATCTTGTCAATCGTTGTGTAAGCATCTGCTACTTTATATCCATCATCAGCACTCATCAATCCTGCAACAGGCAAGCCTAGCACTTTTTCATTGTTGATACTAACCGCACTAACGCCTCCTTTTTGTTGGATGACTAAATTAATGGCTCTGGTCAAACTCAGATCGTCTACACCCACAGCAACGATATTATGACTATCGTGTGCTACAGAAGAAGCAATGGCACCTTGCTGCAGCCCAAAATTTTTGATGAATGATTTTGCAATTGGTGCGTTAAAATAGCGATTCACAACCACCATTTTCAACAGATCTTTTTCCGTATTGGAAAAAATACAACCATCTTCTACGTTAAAATCTGTGATTGGGTAAATTAATTTATTTGTGATGAGTTGTCCTTCCAATGCTTCGATCACATGCACCTGTTCAATGTTTTCCTGTTCATGATGCCCCCATCGTTGTAAAGAGAATTGTATCTGCTCATTTGTGATTTCATCACAATGAAAATTATTGATAGCTATTACGGGAACAGATTCAATAAATGACTTTCCATTTTCCGCAACCAATTCTCCGTTTATATATGTTTGTATGATCTTAAAGTTGATAAAATCTTCTGCCACAATAAAATCAGCATCGTCTCCTTCTCTTAACAAACCAATATCTAATTTGTAATGCAGCACTGGATTGATACAAGCAGCTTGTAATACTTTAAAAATATCAACTCCTTTTGCAACAGCTCTTGCACAAAGTTGATTGATATGACCGACAGCCAAACTATCGGGATGTTTATCATCACTGCAAAACATCATGTTCTCATAGTGTTCGTGCATTAAATTAATTAATGCTTCAAAATTTTTAGCAGCACTCCCTTCACGAATTAAAATCTTCATGCCGTATTTTAATTTATCCAATGCTTCTGCTTCAGTAAAACATTCATGATCTGTAGAAATTCCGGCTTCAATATATTTTTTCGCATCTTCTCCTCTTAATCCCGGTGCATGTCCATCAACTGGCTTATTTAATTCATAAGCATATTTTATTTTCTTCATCACTTCGTCATCCTTGAATAAAACACCTGGAAAATTCATCATCTCACTCAAATATTTGATCTCATCTTTTTCCAGTAATTTTTTTACTGCATCACTTTTCAATGCAGCACCAGCTGTTTCAAAAATAGTAGCCGGTACACAACTCGGCGCACCGAAATTGAATTTGAAGTTCACTTTTTTCCCATTCTCGATCATGAACTCTACACCTTCCAATCCACATACATTAGCTATTTCATGCGGATCATTCACACTGCCCACGCTACCATGCACGACTGCTAATCTTGCAAATTCACTAGGCACGAGCATGCTGCTTTCTACATGTACGTGACTGTCAACAAAGCCGGGAAGAATATAGTTGATTAGTTGATTCGTTAAATGCTTGATTCGCGTGATAGATTTTATTTTCCTGTTTTCTATCACTATTTCTGTAGGGTAAATTTCTTTTTTCCAAACATCTACCAAATTGCCCTGTATCTTGAATGAAGTTGCCATATATTTTTATTTCAGAATGAGAAAATTGAAATCCTAACTTTGCTATTTAATGTAATAATATGAAACAAAAGCTTGTCATACTGTTTGCATTTTTTGCACTGGTCTTAAATGCACAAACGAATGTAAAAAATAAAATCGCTTATCAGGGCGGAATGCTCACTTATCAGCAATATGCTCCAAATATTTTTAAACTTAGTTTCCAGCCTAAAGAGTATACAAGAAATGAAAATTATACCGATGCTGTTATTTTAAAACCTCTAGCAAGCCCAACTATAGCTTTAAAACTGAGGGGGGATACACTTAATGTCGGAAACCTTAAATTGATTGCTACAACACAAGTCAACGAATATCGCGGTTTTTCTTTTTTGCTGAATCAGAATGAAATGATATTCGGAGGCGGTGAACGTGCATTGCCTTTGAATCGAAGAGGATACCGGCTTAATTTATATAACAATCCATGGTATGGTTATGGAGAAGGTGCCGATAATTTGAATTTCTCGGTTCCTTTTTTTACTTCCTCAAATGGGTATGGGTTATTTTTTGATAATCCTTCCAAAGGATATGCCGATATTGGTAAATCAGTCAATAATAATTTTGAAGTTGGATTTCAGAGTGGCGAAATAAATGTGTTTGTTATTCTTGGGAAAGATTATAAAGAGATATTGACCTCTTATCAAAAATTAACAGGAACTCAGCCTTTACCACCACGGTGGGCATTGGGGAATTTCATGAGCCGATTCGGATACAGCAGCGAAGCACAGGTAAAAGATATTGCTGCTAAAATGAAAGCCGAAAAAATCCCTTTTGATGCCATCATCT
>CAIMKO010000466.1 GCA_903841915.1 uncultured Chitinophagaceae bacterium
CAAAATAGAAACCTTTTATTTGTTTGCTGATCAAATTAAAAGTATCCAGCAGATCTTTGTCTATTATATGATGATAGTTTAAAAACATGGCTCCCAGCACATGATTGCCGTAAGGAACCAATACTTCTTCTTCATCCTTCTTTAATATTCGATAGAGATCGATCTGTGAATTTTGTTGTAGTTTTTTGTATTGTAAGAATGATCGGTTATTGCGCTTGATCAATTCTTCAATAGTGGAAACGCCATCACCAACAATTGTCAGCAATTTTTTAAAGGTCACGGAGCTGATGATCCCATTTTCACTGCTGGGATGTCGATAGTAAAAAATACTGAACTCCAAAGGATGATCAACGTAGGATTGAATAAGAAAAGAAAATTTGTTGGAATGATGATATGCTTCAAGCTCTGAAACTGAATTTATTTTCTTTACCATCCAGCCTCTTTCGCCTCTATCAGGTTTTGCAATTACAGGAAATGAGATAACTGCAACTTCCATCTTTTTTAAGATCGAATCAATACTTTCTACTTCATGTATATAAATGGTGGAAGGAAAATATTCCTTGGGCATCAACTCGAATATCTTCCATTTGCTTTCAAAAAACATCCCGCCTGTTTCTATGGTTGGGTTGGAAGCAGAAAAGAAAAATAAAGACCTTGCTTTGATGGATAGATATAAGTAATAAAAACTTACCGGAAAATAGACAGCCCACATGGGCCAATATTCCCAATTAAACAGCTTTATCGAAAACTGTCTCGTTCTATGATTTAATTCTTTAAAATTGATCATTGATTTATCAGTAAGCAATTATTGCTAGTTTCTTTTAATTCAAGTTGTTTTGTGCTCTGTGTATCATGTAACAGATCATCATAGTGCATCTCTGCTGACGAAAATTCTGCAAGTTCAATAAGCGAATAACTTAATGTTCTTACATTTTCATTTCGGTTCATGATAAACCCATTTTCTTTATCGGGGAAAGAGTTAAAGAAATCAAATATAGTTTCTTTAAAAATGGGTGGATTCTTTGTGATCCAGTTATTGAAAATAGCTTTTCTTTTTTCTTTGGCTTCTGTATTATATAATGTTGAAGAAGACCAGATATAGGGTGCCGTCTTATCAAGCAACCTTCTTTGTTTATTTTTTCCATCCCAAACCAATTGAAATAAATTAGAATCACTCCAAACGACCAAAGTAAAAGGTTCAATATTTTCCAGATCCATTAAGCTCCATTCTATAATTGGTAAATTGGATACCAATAATTCTGAAACGATCAAGCCCCTGCTTTTTAAGTAATCCCCTTGTTTAACATGATTTTCAAAACCGCCATTCAATAAAATGATCACATTCCCAAATTCATTTACACCGATCCATGTACCACCTGCCATACTATCTTTCGGCGATAAAAACCGGGTGTTTTGATGGATATGAATTTGAGGAATGACCGCTTTTTCGCGTGTAGGACTCTCGTCTCTTAACGATGCAAAAAAGTATTTGCCGAATGTTGGAATAAATAATACAGTACACATATTTGTTAATTAGGCATTGCTTAATGTTTCTTTATATTTTATTGTTGAATAAGCCATACCAAAATTGGTATCAACAACATCTAAATTCATTTCAATTAATGCCACTTTAATTAATGCCAAATGATGAATGGCATGCTCCGTATTATAAACGATCTCTCTGAAGAAAGTTGTAGAAACAGTTTGAGCATGGCTTAGTTCTGCTTCTTCTACTTTTATTCTCAAAACTTTATCAGATAATACTATTTGATTTTCCAATTGCTGAATGGCAGATTGAGCAGCATGTTTATTGTTTTCTAATACAAGATTTCGAGAACGATTCAAATAATCTACTTCATTAAGGTTATATCCGCTAACCACACATTGCAGCAATTCAACGATATGTCTGGTATGGCCTCCAATACTGGCATCACCCAAATGGCCTATTTTACGCGTATATTGTTCGTCGGTTATTGATAACAAAAGGCTA
>CAIMKO010000467.1 GCA_903841915.1 uncultured Chitinophagaceae bacterium
TATTTATGGTTGGTGATATCCTGCGAGATCTTATTGATGGCATAACCCTTCTTTAGAGCAGGGGCAACATTGATGATGATACTGTCGCTTCTTACTGTTTTATACTGTTGTGAATTAATATCCAGATAACTAAATTCAATGGGAGGGATGATCAACTTTCCCTGCTGCTTTGCAACAAAGGGGATCGAAAAGGTCTTGTTCCCACTGGAAGGAAAAACCATTTTATCGATATCTGATCTTTCTGTATTGTCAAAGTGTTCTGTAGCCTTTGGCCAATTTATTTTGGGACAGTTAATACTTTGAAAATTTCCAGAACCTTCAATGCTTATTTCAAGCATATTATTGTCTTCGGCCGTATCAATTAACTTATTTGCCTTTGCATTGATAGAAAAGTTGCCAATGGTTCCGTTAAAATCTGCGGGTTTGTTTTTTTCCGGTAAAGGATTTACATGAATGGTGAGTGGTTCACTACTTAAGGTAACGGTTTGGGTAAGCGGCGTTACAGAACCATAAGGATCTCTCTTGAATAAGGTGATCTCATTTTCAACCGAAGCAATATCTAATTTCAGATCGCCTGTCTGCAGGGGAAATAGCTGGATCTTTCTGATCACATAACTTTTATATTCCTTGCCTTTGTATTTTCCTATTTGCGGCAACTGATCCTGCGTGGTCATTTCATATACGGTACAACCGTTGATGGCAGGCTGTTTTGCAATTTTCGACTGAGAACGTAATCGGGTAAACAGTTCATAAGTAACCAATATGGGCTCACCAACAATGCAGGTGGTTTTATTGGCATTCACTTTCACGAAAATATTATCCCTTATTTTGGATGCTACTGTTTCGCCGGGTTGTAATAAAGACGTTCTGTCGATCTCATCTTCTCCTAATATATCTTCCTGAAAAAAGCCACCGGGTAATTGTAAGCCGTTAGAAGGGGCAGAGGCACCTCTGACATGCGCTGTATTGATTACAGTGATATTGACAGGGTTGCAGCTTAATTTTTTTCCATCCACATCCACACTTGCAGCAGGCAGGGATAATGTTCCGGTTGAACGCGGTTGTAAGCTGAATACATAACTGATGCTCGATTCTGTTTTGCCATTCACAGAAACCTGTTGTGAGGAATAAGCAGGCCCGGATAAAACTTTCCACTTGGCAAAATCAGGCTGCAAAAAATTGCTGGCATCTACAGCACCGCTTACTTTATACTCAACTTGCAACACATCTTCTTTTCCGATCTCCATAGCACTTGGCTTGATCTGAAATTGGATCTGGCCGATACTTTTTGTTTGTATCAATAATAGTAGGGCCGCAATAAAACAGTATCGTAAAATTTTAAACATAGTATCCCAACAAATATACTCTGACTTATTATTGTAGTGGATGAAATGTGGTTAATGATGGGTTAAAACATTGCCTCATTTGCAGTATGTTTGTTGCAAACAATTCATACATGAGTCTGCAAACAATTGTTGATTTTTTGGATCCTGTCAATCTCTACGAATTATCAGACGATCAGGGATACAAAGACACGCAACTCGGTCGACATATCGCATTATACGATGAAGAATTTCCGGATGTTTCCAAAGCGGATATTGTATTGGTAGGTTGCGGCGAAATGCGCGGCGCCGGCATAGAATATGCCAATGCAGGTTCACCCGATGCCATCCGGAAAGAATATTACAGTTTATTTCACTGGCATGAAGAAGTGAATGTTGCCGATGTGGGCAATGTGAAGCGTGGTGCTTCTTTGCACGACACCTATGCAGCACTGAAAGCGGTGGTGAGTGAATTGATCGAGATGGGAAAACGTGTGGTGATCCTCGGTGGTTCGCATGATATTACCGTAGCGCAATACAATGCCTATGCGGCCGCAGAAAAGATCATTGAAGCCACTTGTGTGGATGCCAGGATCGACCTGAATATGGACAGTGTATTGCCTGCCGATAATTTTTTAATGGCCGTACTGACCAGTGAACCTAATTTCATTAAGCATTATAACCATATCGGCTTTCAGAGTTATATGGTGCATCCGCACATGCTGGAAACGATCGATAAATTACATTTCGATTGTTACCGCGTAGGAAAAGTGAAAGAGAACCTGGAAGAAATGGAACCCGCCATCCGAAATACGAATTTATTTTCTTTTGATATTGCTGCCATTCAACATGCACATGCCCCGGCCAATCGTTTAACACCAAATGGATTTACCGGTGAAGAAGCTTGTACTTTAATGCAGTATGCAGGCATGAGCCGAAACGTGAGCAGCATCGGCATATATGGCTATGCCCCCGAACTGGATGAACAGGGGTTAACAGCGAAACAGATCTCACACATGCTCTGGTATTTGATGGATGGAATTAATAAAGGGAAAAAAGAAGCGAGTCTGCATGACCGTGATCATTTCAATGAATTCAATATTGCATTTGCAGAAGTGGAAACCGTTTTTCTGCAAAGTAAAAAAACAGGAAGATGGTGGATGCAGATCCCAGATGGCAAATTTGTTGCCTGCAGTAAACTGGATTATTTCTTAGCATCGAATAATGAAATGCCCGAAAGATGGATGCGTGCTGCGGAGAGAAGCTGAGTAAGAGCTTTAATATAACGGCAATTATTTTTATATTTGATTCAATAAGATAAAGAACATGAAACAAATTATTTTAGAAGTAGAAGAAAGAAAGTATAAGTTTTTTATGGACTTGATAAAAAATTTTGATTTTATCAACGTTCAAAAAGAAGATTTAGCAAAAAAGAAAACTTTATTTCATGTTGCAAAAGGAATGCAGGAAGCAATCAATGCCGGAACTTCAAAAGTTAAAACGCGCTCTGCAAAATCATTTCTGAATGAGCTTTAATGTAGAAACATTACCTGATTTTGAAAAAGAAGCAAGGAAGCTATCAAAAAAGTATCCTTCACTAAAAACTGATCTTGCTGCTTTAATTGAAAACCTCGAAATAAACCCGCAACAAGGCACACCGCTGGGAAACAATTTTTATAAGATCCGCCTGGCAATTACCAGTAAAGGAAAAGGGAAATCTGGAGGAGCAAGAATTATAACATTTGTAAAAATTATAAAAAACAAAGTCTATTTGTCTGCCATTTATGATAAATCAGAAAAGGATACAATCAGCAACAAAGAATTAAAATGGTTATCAGAGATCATTGCTAATATGTAATTATAGATGAATAGTGTTTAAAATGTACAAATGTGCGACTTATCTCATCAAATTATGGGGCTAAAGCCAATCAGGATTATATTTCAATAACCCTTTATAAGCTATGAGCTTCGAGTAAAACCTCACAGCTCGCAGCTCATAGCTCAAAGCTTTTCTTGACTTAAAGTTTACCACATAAAAAAGTCCATGCATATTGCACGGACTTTTTTTATTAATAGATGACAGGCTCTTACCAGATATGTGTTCTTGTTTCCGGCGCTTTATACATTTTATCGCTTGATTTAATTTTAAATGCACTGTACCATGCATCAATATTGGTCAATGGTGCATTGCCGCGATGAATACCCGGAGAATGCGGATCGGTCAAGATCAATTGTGCTTCTGCATCAGGCAATACATTATTTCTCCAAACCTGTGCCCAGCTTAAGAAGAAACGTTGCTGTGGTGTAAAACCATCGATCTTTTTTCCTTTTTTGAATTGCTCTGTTTTAGAGAATGCTTCATATGCAATACTTAATCCGCCTAAGTCAGCAAGGTTTTCACCCAAGGTCAATTTACCTTTTACATGAATGCTGTCCTGCACGGTTAATGCATCGTATTGTTTGGCTACTTCATCTGCTTTGGCAACAAATTTATCGGCATCTTCTTTTGTCCACCAATCTTTTAAATTACCCACTGCATCAAATTGACGGCCCTGATCATCAAAGCCATGTGTCATTTCATGACCGATCACAGCAGCAATACCACCATAATTCACAGCATCATCCGCGCCAAAATCGAAGAATGGAAATTGCAGGATACCTGCCGGAAATGTAATGTCGTTGCTGGATGGATTATAAGAAGCATTGATAGTGGGAGGTGTCATGCCCATTTCAGTTCTGTCAACAGGCTTGCCCATTCTATTTACATTGAAATTGTAAAACCAAACGCTGCAACTGCGAACATTCTTATAAAAATCAGTAGCATTGATTTCAATGCCATCATAAGTTCTCCATTTATCAGGATAAGCGATCTTTTTAACGATGGCGTTTAATTTTTCAATTGCCTTTTGTTTGGTGACTTCACTCATCCAGTCCAAACGTTTGATGCGATCTCCGAAAGTAGATTGCATATTGTTCACCAGTTTCACCATGTATTCTTTCGCTTCAGGCTTAAAATATTTTTCAACATAGATCTGACCGATCAGATCGCCCAGCATTCTGTCGATCAAACCGCTCATTCTTTCCCAACGTGGTGTTGGTACTTTTTGGCCTGTCTGCACTTTTGTAAATTCAAAATCAGCATCCACAAATGCTTTGCTTAAATAAGGAGCAGCACTTCTGATCAAATTCCATTTCAAATAACATTTCCAGTCATTCAGCGAAACTTCATTCAGCATGTTGTTCACCTTTTTCAAAAATTCAGGATTACCTGCCAATACACTATCGGCACCATTGATCTTTGCTTCGCTTAGGATGGAAGCCCAGTTCAGGTTTGAAGTGGTGGCACTCAGGTCTTTCACGGCAAATTTGTGATAAGTTTTATTGGGGTCACGCATTTCAATACGGCTCATTTGAGCAGCGGCCAATGTTGTTTCAATTTTTAAAACAGCAGCAGCATCTGCAGCAGATACAGTTGCATCTTCGCCAACGAGTGAGAACATTTTTTGTAAATGCCCTTTGTATGCATCACGGATCTTTGTGCTGCGTGTATCATCTTTCAAATAATAATCTCTGTCGGGTAAACTGGTTCCACCCTGACCGATAGAAGGAATATAGGCCATCACATTTTTTCTGTCGGGACTAACACCCATACTGAACAATGGACTTCCTAGACCGTTCACGCGCATATTCACTATTTCGTGAATAACGTCGCTGACACTTGCAAGATTATTGATCCTGTCCAGATCGGCTTTGATGGGCTGATAACCTTTTGCTTCAATAGTGGCACTGTCCATTCCGCTTTTATAAAAGTCGCCGATGATCTTTGTTTTACGATCGGGATTGCTTGCTTTGGTGGCATCATCCAATAATGTTTGTAAACGCTTACTGCTTTCCTGACGCAGTTCATCGAAACTTCCCCAGCGTGTTCTGGAAGCAGGAACGGGATTGTTTTTTATCCAGGTACCGTTGGCATACAGATAAAAATTATCACCCGGTTTTACGGAAAGGTCCATATTGGCCTTGTCGATGTATTTTGTTGTTTGTGCGAAAGAACTAATGCCTGCAGACAAGAATATTGCAAGCA
>CAIMKO010000468.1 GCA_903841915.1 uncultured Chitinophagaceae bacterium
ATTAGAGCCGATAATGAGAGTGGAAGTTGTGACTCCGGATCAATATATGGGTGATGTAACAGGAGATTTGAACCGTCGTCGTGGTATGCTGGAAGGAATGGATACCAGAGGAAATGCACAGGTTATCAAAGCCAAAGTCCCTTTGAGCGAAATGTTTGGTTACGTAACCCAGTTGCGTTCTTTGTCTTCAGGTCGTGCAACATCTACTATGGAATTCTCACATTATGCTCCAGCTCCAAATAATATTGCTGAAGAAGTAATTGCTAAGAGCAAGGGCAAAGTGAAGGTGGAAGACTAATTTTATTGGTGATAATAAAGGAAAGCCTCGTTCAAGTTTTGAACGGGGCTTTCTAATAAAATTACCCCATTAAATCAAGGCCGAAAATCTGAAAATCAGAGGAAAGCCGTTTTTTAAAAAAATTATTCGATATTTTTTCTGATTATCTTAAAATTCTTTCAATATTTCTTGCCTGTATGGTATCAGCCCCTTACCTTTGCAGCCCCAACGGAAAATTGGGTTTTGACTATGTCTCAGAGAATCAGAATCAAATTACAGTCTTACGATCACAATCTGGTAGATAAATCTGCAGAGAAAATCGTTAAAACAGTTCGCAGCACAGGTGCCGTTGTTACAGGACCTATTCCCCTTCCTACAAGAAAGAGAATCTTTACTGTACTCCGCTCACCGCACGTTAATAAAAAGAGTCGTGAACAGTTCCAGCTTTGTACGCATAAGCGCTTGTTGGATATTTACACTTCTTCTTCAAGAACTGTAGATGCTTTGAGTAAATTGGATCTTCCTTCAGGAGTTGAAGTTGAGATCAAAGCTTGATAAAGAGATCTTATTAAATATATCCATCTCCCAATCGTAATTGAAAAAGGAGCTCTGGTTCGAAAACAGTGACATATAAACAGGCCCTTCGAGGTTTGTTTGCTTCCGGTACTTCCGAAGCCTTAATGAAAATTAGGGGAACAAAGGAAAAGGTCGGCAGAAAACAGGGATTGAATTTCGCTTTCATCGGCGGAATGTCCTCTACACCTCAGCGGGGCGCAAACCGCTAAACGATGAAAGGAATTATTGGTAAAAAAATCGGGATGACCAGCATCTTCGGAACAGACGGTAAACAAACCGCTGTAACGATCATTGAAGCTGCTCCAAATGTTGTTACTCAAGTAAAAACAAAAGAGTCTGACGGCTATAATGCATTACAATTAGCATTAGGCGACAAGAACGAGAAACACAGCACAAAATCCGAGCTTAATCACTTCGCAAAAGCTCAAACAGCCGCTAAGAAATTTGTAAAAGAATTCAGAGACTATTCCATAGAAAAAACATTGGGAGAAACTATTTCATTAGACATTTTTGCAGAAGGCGATGATGTTGAAGTGATAGGTACCACTAAGGGGAAAGGTTTTCAGGGTGTTGTAAAACGCCATGGATTCTCTGGTGTGGGTGAAGCAACGCATGGTCAGCATGATCGTTCAAGAGCTCCGGGTTCTATCGGTGGATCTTCTTATCCTGCAAGAGTATTCAAAGGGATGAGAATGGCCGGCCGTATGGGTGGTGACAGAGTGAAATTGAAAGGCTTGAAAGTTGTAAAGATTTTCGCTGAGAAAAATTACATTCTTATCAGTGGTTCAGTTCCTGGCCACAACGGTTCAATCGTTTTAATCCAGAAGTAATCACTTTTAATCAGAAGAACATGCAAGTAGACGTATTAAATATAAAAGGACAGAAAACCGGCAGAACGGTTGAATTGCCTGCAGAAGTGTTTGGTGTAGAACCTAATGATCATGTGATCTATTTGGCGGTTAAACAATATTTAGCTGCTGGTCGTTCAGGTACACATAAAGTTAAAACACGTGCTGAAGTTCAGGGTGCAAGCCGTAAACTTCACAAACAAAAAGGAACCGGTGGTTCTCGTAAAGGTAATATCCGCAACCCTTTGTATAAAGGTGGTGGTACTATCTTCGGGCCAAAACCACACAGCTACGATTTTAAATTGAATCGTAAGGTAAAAGACCTGGCTAAAATTTCCGCATTAAGTTATAAAGCAAAAGATAACGCAATATTGGTAGTTGAGGATATCAACTTGGATACTCCTAAAACAAAACAATTAATTGAAGTTTTCAATGCATTGAATGTTGGAAATAAAAAAGCAATTCTTGTTTTACCTGAATACAATGACAATGTGTATTTAAGTACTCGTAACGTTCCTAATATCGCTGCTACTTTATTAGCTGATATTAATACTTATGAAATTGTAAATGCCGATGTTTTAGTATTCACAGAGAACACAGCAAAAATTTTTGCAGATACC
>CAIMKO010000469.1 GCA_903841915.1 uncultured Chitinophagaceae bacterium
AAAAATTATTTGTTTACAAATGGTTTTCAAAATCTTTTACTAAATGTCATTGGCGTTTGTCGAACTGTGATGTAAATAACATTAATCGGTTTCGACAGGCTCTCCGGAGGAGTCCCTTGGACAACCTGACAGACATTTAAAATGCTTTACTATTAAATTGCATCATCATGGCAACCAGAACTAATTTCAATACCGTAAAAGTACCCCGCACAACAGAAGTATTTCCGCAGGCTGTAATAACAGACCAGTTTATCTTTCTTTCCGGAACAACAGGGATCGATCCACTTACCAGTGCATTAAGTGAAAGCTTTGAGGAACAGGCCAGACAAGCATTTAAGAATGTTCAAACCATTCTGGAAGAAGCAGGCAGCAGCTTAAGTAAGATCATTAAAACAACGGTGTTCATGGTTCATGGCAATGAATTCAGCACATTGAATAAAGTATATGCAGAAGTCTTTCCCGCTAATGCACCTGCAAGAAGCACACCACAACTCATGCCTTTTCCTGCAGGAATATTAATTTCTGTGGAATGTATTGCTCTACCGTAAAAAAGCGGGGATCAAAATAATCCGAATAAAGTACTGTCAACCTTGCTCAGTATCTCGCCAAAATGTTCTTCATTTTCGGCAAACTTATTTTTATCGCAATCAATGATCAATAGAGGGCCTTCTTTATAGCTATCCACGAATTTGGTATAATATTCATTCAGCTTTTTTAAATAATCCAGACGAATATTTTCTTCATATTCACGGCCACGTTTTTGTATTTGCGCCACTAAAGTGGGAACAGAGCATTTTAAATAGATCAGCAGATCGGGCGGCTGAACCATTGTTTTCAATGTTTGGAAGAACTTATAATAGTTCTCAAAATCACGTTTGCCCATCAATCCCATATCATGCAGATTGGGTGCAAATATGTTGGCATCTTCATAGATGGTACGGTCCTGGATCACGGTTTCTGTTCCGCGCTGAATATCGAGCAACTGATTTAATCGGCTGTTTAAAAAATAGATCTGCAGGTTGAAACTCCAACGGGGCATATCCTCGTAGAAATCCATCAGATAAGGATTATGATCCACATCTTCGAACTGTGGTATCCATTTGTAATGTTTGCTCAGCATTTCTGTGAGTGTGGTCTTACCTGCGCCGATATTTCCGGCCACTGCAACATGTTTTGGTTTTTTAGCCTTTGCCATATTAAATGAAAGTACGAAATACGATGTACCAACTGTACACTTTATAAAATATTTTTTACACAAATACTGAAATTGATTCGGTACGATCATTTTCAGCAGCAATCGAGCATTAATAATTCATGCGGATGGCTTTTCTAACTTCCGTTAGTGTGGCCGAAGCGCTTATTCTGGCTTTTTCGGCTCCCTGTTGAATGATCTTCGACAATAGGGGTTTATTGTTTTGAATATCAGCAGCCTTCTCCCGAATGGGCCTGATAAAATTCACCATATCTTCTCCCAATTGTTTTTTAAGATCGCCATACCGAATATTGCAAGTATTAAAATCTGATTCAAACTTTGACACAACAGCTTCTTCACTTACCAGTTTAAGCAGTGTAAAAATGTTTTCGATATAATCAGGCTTAAGGGAGTTGGGTTCTGTTGGACCGCTATCCGTTTTGGCCTTCATTATTTTTTTTCGGATCAAATCATCTTCATCTGCCAAATACAAAGTGTTCATCTGATTTTCGCTCTTGCTCATTTTTCCATTACCGTCCAAACTCATTATTTTAACAAGTTCACTTCCAAAATTAAATGCCTGGGGTGCAGGGAATACATTGCCATAACGGTAATTAAAACGTTCTGCAAAGTTCCTTGCCATTTCGAGGTGTTGCTCCTGATCCTTACCCACGGGAACCTTCACGGCGCGGTGAATCAGAATATCCGATGCCATCAATACCGGATAGGTTAATAATCCGGCATTTACATTATCGGGTTGTTGACGAACTTTATCTTTAAAAGTGGTGGTCTTTTCCAATTCACCTTTATAAGCCATCGTATTCAAATACAAATACAGTTCTGCAATTTCGGGAACATCACTTTGTACATATAAGGCCACTTTGTCGGGGTCTAATCCACAGGCAACATTTTCTGCTATTACACGATGAACACTATCCTGCAGTTCCTTGGTATCGGGATGGGTGGTCAGTGCATGCCAGTTGGCAACAAAGAAATAGCAATTGTATTCATCCTGCATACGTACATAATTGCGCATGGCACCAAAATAATTACCCAGGTGCAAAAATCCTGTAGGGCGAATGCCGCTTAAAACAACCTCTTTACTCATGGCGGCGAAGATAATTATTAGAATGGGGAATGCTGAAGTTGAACAGA
>CAIMKO010000470.1 GCA_903841915.1 uncultured Chitinophagaceae bacterium
ACAGCACTATTCATAGTGTAGTGATCTATAAAAAAACATATGGCTTGCAGGATAATCTTTTAATTGCCGAAAGTGGCATCATGCGTGTTACCCCCGACAAGAAATTCTTAGAGTTTACGCTGAAGAACGGATACAACTTCGAAGAAAAAGGGCCCAGAATGTCTTTGGCTACCGATTATCAGAAAACAGGATTTAAGGAATATAAAAAAGTATTTGACCTGAACAGTTTTAGATTGAATAAGTCGGAGGACAGTGTTTTCAAATACGATCCTAAGATGCTGAGTGTGCGGCAACTCAATACGACCATTGATTCGCTTGAAACGATGGGAAAAGCATATTTAAAAAGATCTAAAATTGAAGTCAATCCTTATTTGCCTTTTGCTAAATACGAGGATTCAGTTTGGCCTAAGGCTGATACAGCTTCGTTCAAAAAAATAAAAAAGTTTACAGCAATGATCCCGGATTCGATTCGCGGAGCAGTGGAAGACCGTACTATCAATCAGGTGAGTATGTCTAAAAGCAATATTGCTGTTCTTGAACAGGACTATTCGCAAAAGGTTCAATCACTGCGCAATCATGAAATTGAATGGCACCGCAAGTTTACATTAAGCGTTGCCTGTCTTGTTCTTTTTTTGATAGGTGCACCACTGGGTTCCATTATCCGAAAAGGAGGTTTGGGTACACCACTCGTATTTGCCATTGTATTCTTCGTTATCTTTCATTTATTGAACACTTTCGGAGAAAAGTTTGCTAAATCATTTGAAACGAGTGCGTTGTTAGGTATGTGGCTTTCTACCCTTGTGCTCATTCCTATCGGAGCATTTCTCACCTATAAAGCCATGAAAGATTCACAATTATTTAATCAGGAATACTATTACAGGGTCTTTAAAAAATTCCGGTTCTTTTTGGCTAACTTCAAGTTCTTTAAACCTTCATCTTAAAAAATATACCACATGAAAGATAAAAATACAAGCCGCAGAGATTTTATAAAGACCAGCGGCAAAGCCGGTTTGGCCATTGGTTTGGCAGCCACTGTATTGCCTTCTTTTGCCAATCATTTTACAGCAGTTTCCCCTGCGGGAATTCCATATACACAACAACCTTTACTATATGGTTACAAAGATCTGGAAGCAGCAATTGATGCTATGACCATGGAAATACATTACAGTAAGCACGCAGCCACTTATGCAAAGAATTTAGCCGACGCTGTTGTTGCAGAAAAAATTGATACAAAAGCCATTTCGCTGGAAGACTTAATGACAAAGGTTTCCAAGTACTCTCCTAAACTGCGGAATAATGGTGGCGGGCATTATAATCACGAATTATTCTGGCAGAGCATGAGTCCGAAATCAGCTGCAAAGCCTGATGGAAAATTATTACAGTCCATAGAAAAGGATTTTGGTTCTTTTGAAGCCTTTAAAACACAGTTTACTGATGCAGGCAAAAATCGTTTTGGCAGCGGATGGGCATGGTTGGTAATCAACAATGATAAAAAATTAGTGATCGGATCAACCCCCAATCAGGATAATCCTTTGATGGACCTGAGCGATTTGAAAGGGACCCCTTTATTGGGATTAGATGTTTGGGAACATGCGTATTATTTACGTTATCAGAATAAAAGGCCCGATTATATCAATGCCTGGTGGAATGTGGTGAACTGGGAAGTAGTTCAAAAAAGATTTGATGTAGCCAGTTAGAAACTAAAAGCGTCTTACAAATAAATATATATAACAGCACGAGCATATTTGTTTTGTGCTGTTATTTTTTAAAAAAGCAAACATGAAAGCAACAGCAAAATGGGTAAGTGATCTTGCATTTGATGCAGTAAGCGATAATGATCACAGCATTCGGTTAGATACAACCATAGCCAACGGAAGTATTAACAGTGGCATGAGCCCAAAACAATTGCTATTAGCTTCTTTATGTGGGTGCAGTGGTATGGATGTAGTGGATATTCTAAGCAAAATGCGTATTCCGTTTTCAAAGATCGAAATTGAAGCAGAAGCAGAACAGACAGATACACAACCCAAGGTCTTCAAAGACATTTCTATGATCTATAAAGCAGACGTGAAAGCGGAAGATCTAGATAAACTGAATCGTGCCGTTGAATTATCACACGAAAAATACTGTGGTGTTTCAGAAATGCTGAAAAAGCATTGTGCCATTACTTACACTGTTGAGTTGATATAAGTTCTACATTTGGCACTCAAATTTTCTTCTTGCAAAAAGCACAACAAAATTTTCGATTGCAGGCATGGATCACAACACTGAGTGTGATTTTATTTATTGCTAAGATCATTGCGTTTTACCTGACACATTCGCTTTCCATTTTAACCGATGCGTTGGAAAGTATCGTAAACGTTTTGGCAGGTTTTATTGGCTTATTCTCCTTATACGTTGCTGCAAAACCAAGAGATACAGATCATCCATACGGCCATGGTAAAGCAGAGTTTGTTTCTGCTGCTGCAGAAGGTGCTTTAATTGTTGCTGCGGGTTTTTTCGTGATCTACGAGACTGTGCAAAACATCATTACTAAAAGCCCTCTCGAACAACTAGATACAGGATTGATCCTTGTTGCCGCAACAGGAGCTTTAAATTATGTTGCTGGCACTTTTTGCATTAATATGGGAAAGAAAAATAATTCCCTTGCCTTACAAGCCAGTGGCAAACATTTACATATTGATACTTACTCAACCGTTGGTGTTATTACAGGCTTATTGGTCATCTATTTTACGCATTTGTATTGGCTCGACAAATTGATAGCAGGATTATTAAGTATCGTTATTATTTATAACGGTTATAAGATCCTTCGTTCTTCATTAGCTGGCATCATGGATGAAGCGGATATGGATCTGATCAAACAATTTGTGGAAGTTCTTAACAGAAACAGAAGAGAAAACTGGATCGATATTCATAATCTCCGTGTAATAAAGTACGGAAGTACTTTACATATCGATTGTCATTTAACGGTGCCCTGGTACATGAATGTGCATGAAGCACATGAGGAAGTGGAAGCTCTGGGAAAGATCATCAGCAAAACATTCGGTGATGCCATAGAATTTTTTGTACATACCGATGGTTGTCTTCCCTTCAGTTGCAGTATCTGTACAAAGACTGATTGTGAAAAAAGGCAGCATCCATTTACACATCGGGTGGATTGGACCTTCAAAAATATCATTGCCAATAAAAAACACAATTCAGAAACAGTGAATAATTGATACTGAATAAAATTATTGATGGAAACAATTTTATCTTCGCTCATAAATAAAAACACCGATCATGCAAGTCTGGAAAGATTATCAGGAAAAAAATAAAGAAAGGTTCTTAGATGAATTATTGGAATTGCTCCGCATTCCAAGTGTAAGTGCAAGAAGCGAACACAAAGAAGATATGATCCGCTGTGCGGAATCAGTTAAACAACATTTTCTCGATGCAGGTGCAGATACCGTAACGGTTTATCCAACCGAAGGTCATCCTGTCGTGTATGGCGAAAAAATAATTGATGCCAATAAGCCAACTGTTTTGGTATACGGACATTATGATGTACAACCGGCCGATCCGCTGGAACTATGGCATAGCGGTCCTTTTGAGCCGGTTATCAAAGACGGGAAAATATTTGCGAGAGGTTCAGCCGATGATAAAGGCCAGTTCTTCATGCATGTAAAAGCTTTGGAAACACTGGTAAAAACAAATACACTTTCCACCAATATCAAATTCATTATTGAAGGGGAAGAAGAGATCGGCAGTCCTAATCTGGCAAAGTTTGTAAAGGCCAATAAAGCATTATTGAAAGCAGATGTTATTTTAATAAGTGACACATCTATGTTGAGTATGGAAAATCCTTCCATCGATGTTGGTGTTCGCGGATTAAGTTATATTGAAGTAGAGGT
>CAIMKO010000471.1 GCA_903841915.1 uncultured Chitinophagaceae bacterium
ATAATCAAACCCTGGCTGTTCGCTGTACAGATGCCTATACGATGGAAAAGTTGTATCTGAAACAGGTGTATGCAATGAAGAAGAATATTGCTTCATTGCCATATGACGAAAGCAGTAAACACACTTTCAGTATCTCAATGGCCGCAACATATGCACTTGGTTTGATGGGCATTGATCAGTTAAAAAGATTGCAGCATGGGTCAACGCAACTTCCATCTTTAAAATCATTGTCAAGAGAATCATTGATCATCGATATGGAAAAACCCATGAATATCTGGAGATGGATAAAATTTGTCTATCATTTCGGCAAGTTATCTTATACATCAAAACAAGTTTCTTAGCTTTGACAAATTGAATTATGGCAATCGTACTTTTTGATAATAAGATTCGTGAACAATTATTTCCGCTCACTTTAACCAAATCAGTCGCTGATCTTCGTTGTGGTATCCTAACGTTTAAAGAACGCTGGGAATTAAAGTCGAAACAGCAAGTTTTTATTTCTTCAGCAGTATACCTGCAACCTTTATATAAAGCAATTACTGATACTGATGCTATATGGGTGGATGCGTCATTGTTGCCGGATGAAATACTGACCGATAAGATCCTTTCGCTTCAAAAAGGAGAGGCTTTGGCAGATGATAAGGGATTGATCGCAGGAAGAGCTGATGGTTTCATGTATTCTTTTTCAAAGAATGATTCATTATCTGCATTCAAAGAAATTTTTGAGATAAAAGATGCAAAACGTTTGGAATATACTTTTCAGATATTCCAATGGAATGATTGTATGGTCAGAGAAGATTTTAATTTACTCACAAAGGGAAGAGAATCACAACCTATTTCACATACCAATCAGATCATTAGGCAGGCAGATATTTTTATTGAAGAAGGGGCATCTGTTGAATTTTCAACCTTGAATTCAACGAATGGACCTATCTATATCGGCAAAGATGCACAGGTTTGGGAAGCTGTTGCGATCCGCGGACCGTTTGCATTAGGAGAGAATGCACTGCTGAAAATGGGTACGAAAGTCTATGGCGCAACAAGCATTGGTCCTAATTGCGCAGTTGGGGGTGAAATAAAAAATGTGGTGATGATCGGTCATAGTAATAAAGCTCATGAAGGTTATCTGGGTGACAGTGTGATCGGTGAATGGTGCAACTTAGGTGCTGGCACCAGCAATAGTAATGTGAAGAATACAGGAGGAAATGTAAAGTTGTGGAACGATTTTACAAAAGAACATATGGATGCCGGGCAAAAATGTGGTGTGATCATGGGAGACTATTCAAGAGTGGCCATTAATTCATGCATCAATACCGGTTCTGTGATCGGTGTAAGTGCCAATGTCTATGGTGCCGGATTATTACCCAAACTGATCGCTGATTTTACATGGGGACTGGATAAACGATATATACTGGAGAAAGCCTATGAAGATATCAATAACTGGAAAAAGATGAAGCATAAAGAAATTACAGAAGCAGAAAAATCGGTGTTGAAATATATTTACGAGCAGATAAAATAAAATGAAAAAATTCGAATATAAAGTATTGGATGTGCCTACAAAAGGTTGGTTTGGAGGTAAAGTCGATTATCAGGAATTGGCTAATAGTCTAAATAGTGCAGGAAAAGAGGGTTGGGAAGTCGTTAGTATGGCAAATACAAATATGTATAATAATGCATCAAGGTCAGTTATCATCGTTTTAAAAAGAGAATTACTTCATTAAAAGAGTAAACAGATTTTTACGGTGAAGTTCCGATATATCTGAAGTCACGCAACAATAGATAAATAGAAAATCAAAAGTTCGATCAATAAAAATTACAATCATGAGAAAACAAATTGCAGCAGCCAATTGGAAAATGAATTTAACTCTACAAAAAGGGGAAGAATTATTAGACGACATTATTGCATTACCGCATGAATTAAAAGCAGATCAGCAAGCGATCTTTGCTGTTCCTTTTCCTTATCTGGCAATGGCGCAACAAAAAGTACACGGCAAGAAAAATGTTTTCATTGCTGCACAAAATTGTTACAATAAAAAAAGCGGTGCTTATACAGGTGAAACAAGTGTTGAAATGCTTCAATCACTCGGCATCAGTTATGTTGTGTTAGGACATAGCGAACGCAGAGAATATTTTAATGAAAGCAATCAGTTCTTAGCTGAGAAAGTAAATATTTGTCTGGAAAACCATATGCATCCGATTTTTTGTTGCGGTGAGGCATTGAGCGTTAGAGAAGCAAACGGACAAAATAATTTTGTTGCCAAACAACTGGAAGAATCATTATTTCATTTGTCTGCTGAGCAAATTCAGAATGTAGTGATCGCTTACGAACCTATTTGGGCGATCGGTACAGGTAAAACTGCTACAAGTGAGCAGGCACAAGAAATCCATGCATTTATCCGCAGCCAGTTTTTAGCAAAATACGGAGCTGATGTTGCCAATAATATTTCCATTTTATACGGTGGAAGTGTAAAGGGAAGCAATGCTAAAGAATTATTTTCACAGCCCGATGTGGACGGTGGATTGGTTGGCGGAGCAGCATTGGTTGCGTCAGAATTTGTAGCGATCATCAATGCGCTTAAATAATGGCGCCAATAAAAAGAAGTAAAGAATTACAACCGTTATCGAGACAACATCATAACGGTTTGTTTTTTTGTTTGCTCCTAGAGAAGGCCGTAAAGAAGCAAGCAGACAAGATTTTGATGCGAGATTTCTGTCAATATTTTTGGGAGAAGGATCTGCAGCATCATTTTGAACTGGAAGAAAATAACCTTACTCATTTTTCTTCGTATAGCTCATTAAGGGAAGGGATCGATCGAATGATGGAAGAACATACATTCATCAGAAAATTTTTCACTAGCCCTGGGATTTTAAATGAATACTCCATTTTTGATCAATTGCAGCAGTTGCTTGATAAGCATATTCGTTTTGAAGAAAGGGAATTATTTCCTTTGATCCAGACTGTAATCAGTGAAGATGAAATGCAAATGCTAGGACATGCATTTGAAAAGGAGACCAATAATAATTGTTCGGAATATCCAATAAAATTCTGGGAATAACTATAATTGAACGGGTAGTTCTGCAGCAATGTATTCATCTAATTTATCCAA
>CAIMKO010000472.1 GCA_903841915.1 uncultured Chitinophagaceae bacterium
CTGTTTAGCTTTTCAGTACAAGATAAAGTGAAGGACAAGGATAGCAGACAGATAGATGATACGTAGATAAAGCGTACTTAAGCCGTAGTAAAGCCGTACTAACTGCGTTACAATAGCGTCAGGGGTGCGTCAAGGGTTGCTATGTCTTACACTGAAAAAAGTTGACAAAAGCGGAGAAGGTTTCTGTAATAGGTTGACAAAAATAATATTCATACGGATATAGGTTGGCAACCCTGAAATTCCCCTAAACAAAAAGAGCTTCCAAAATGGAAGCCCTTCTTCTTTATACAAAAACCTAAACCTAACAGTGGAAATTGAGACTATTTAATGGTGCATTGAGCCAATGAAATTTCATCCATCAGATCGTTATAACCTACTACCAAACCCTGCACTTTAATTTTGCTACCCACTTTTACATCTTTCACTTTGGCAATTTGTGTTGAGTCCATATTACATGCAACGCTTCCCAAAGAAAGTGTAACACCGCTAACAGCAGTTACATCACCTTCTAATAATACTGCCTGATTGATGTATTTTTTATTGGCTTCTGCTGCATTGTCTTTGAACTCTTTTGCAAAAGCATCGGCAGTTAATTCAAATGTTGCTTTTTCGGCTGAAGGATTACGAGCTTTCTTCCATGAAGTAGCCCACATTCCGAAATCAACAACTGTTTGCAATGCCCTTTGAGGGTTTAAAGCAACCCATATACCTACTAATAAAATAACGGCAAGAATTGCGTAAATGATTTTCTTTTTCATAAATAAATGATGTTAAGACGCTGAAATTTTTTACGCTGTAAAAGTCTTGTATTAAGTGTTGTTAAAACATGATTTTGGACATAATTTTTCGTGACATAAATCACAAATAATAGTGATAACAGTCATTTCGAGAGGATTTGCCTGAAGATACTTTTGTGTTCGCAACATTAAAGTTATACTATCAATGAGCATAACATTTAATTGTTCCTCAAATACTCAAATTAATTAAATAAAATTAAGTGTATGAAAAGAAAGGTTCTCTATCAAAAAGGCATTATCAGCCTCTTTTGTTTGCTCTTCGCTTCACTGGTACTAGTACAGTGTAAGAAAGATGGCACCAATGCATCTACTGTTTCCCGTGCATTAGTTAACACACCGGATTCAACAATTTTTTCGCCATTCTACGATTCAACAGTAATTCCTTATGCAGATGCAACACCAAGTCTGAACGATGTTGTGGTTACAAAAAGTGTGATGAGTATTATTAAGAACAACTGTGTTTCATCTTCCTGCCATGGTGGTACAGGTGTAAAACCTTATTTGAACACATATGCCGATGTAAAGAGCATGGTGGTTCCGGGCAATCCAGCAGGAAGCCAGTTATATCAACTAGTAACAACCAGCGATCTGAACAAAGCAATGCCACCTGTAAATTATGGTGTTGATCTGACAGTTTCAGAAAAATCGATCATTTATAATTGGATATTGAATGGTGCAAAAGAAAAACCTGCTATAGAAGATTACAGACCTTCAGCCATTGCTTTATTAACTACAGGCTGTACATCCGGTAACTGTCATAATCAAGCTTCTGCTACAGGAGCATGGGCAAAGAGCGGATATTTGGGTGCTTTGACTTCTGCTGATACTATTTCCTTCTTTTATATCAATCCTACCTCAGGTTCAACAACAGCATATACACAATTAAAAGATCCGAAACTAACTGCAGTTTGGCAGGCATATAAAGACAGTGCAAGAAAATTCTTTACTGATACTGTAGCTAATGCAAGTTTCAGACCTTGGAAAGTGTTCAGTACACGTGGTCCTTTAAATACCTATGACGATCTTTTATTGGATATTTTCTATCCAAAATCAGTTCGTAGTGCTTCAGGTACTTATACAGTAGGTGGTGTGAAAGTAAATTGTAAAGGAGATCCATTCCTTTCTACCAGTACTTTATTATCAAGATGTGATTCTACTCTTCTTATGAAGACTCAACATTCTGCCACAGCTCCAAATACATGGGCTACTAAAAGAGATGGCGGTATGGCATATAGTGATGGTGGATTAAGACCTTCAGATATTGCTATTATCAAAGCATGGTATTTTGCTGATCCTAATATTCCGGATGCTTGGAAATATGGTTTAGATGCATCTGGCATATTTAAATATACTAAATCAGGAAAAATCATTACTAAATAATCAATCACCGCAAAAAATAATTTTATGAATAAACTATTAATATACTTGGGAGTGCTCAGCGGTATTGTGCTGTTCGCCTCTTGTTACAACAATAAGAAAGATATTACCACACCAACGGCTACTTCATTAGCAGCCATTTCATTCCGTGATGATGTTGCTCCTATCATGGTTTCCGGAGCCTGCGGTTGTCATAATAATGGTACAACCAGTGCCGTACAATTCTCACATTTAGACACCATTTTTTACAGCACTATTCAGTCAAGGTCAGGTGTGTATGCTGCTATGATCTCAACCCCATCAATAGGACATCCTGGAGAAGGAGGTGTTTTCTTCTCACCTGCGCAAGCAGCTGTTATTTCGTCTTGGATCGCTCAGGGAGCAAAAGACAATTATGTACCACCGGCAATTACAGGCCCTGTTACATATACAACCAATATTGTACCTATTTACAAATCAGTTTGTAAGGGATCTGCCTGTCATGGCGGTTTAGGTGCAAATCTGGATTATACAAAGATGGTAGCTGATAAGGATATCCTCAGCAAAATGATGGCCAGCAGCGGTGCATCAGGACATCCGGGCGGAACATTGAGTTTAGATGCCACCACAACATCTACATTCCTGGCATGGATCTCACAAGGGATGCCTCAATAAATATTTATCATATTAATCAAAGCAAAAATTTAAACAATGAAAAAATTAATCTTAGTAGCAATCGCTCTCATCTTCATCACGAACCTGATCGATGCACAAACGTATAAAACAAGAGACGCTTATATCTTCTTTAATCCAAACAAGGATCAAACCCATAAAGATTATGCTGCTGCCAGTAAAGAAGGAACAGCCGTTTTAAAAGTAGAAACAAATGATGTGGCTTTATTGGTTCCGATGAAAACATTCCATTTTAACAATGCATTATTGGAAGAACATTTCAATGAAAATTATCTGCATACAGATAAGATCCCTAATGCCACTTTCAAAGGAAAATTGATCGGCTTCAACAAAGACCAATTAGCAAAAGATGGTGTATATAATATTTCTTCTGAAGGTACTGTTACACTGCACGGTGTTACCCATGATTTTAAAGCACCTGTTAAATTAGAAGTAAAAGCTAAAGTAGCCACTTTCTATTGTGTGTTCAAGATCAAAGCAGAAGAATATAATGTGATCATCCCTGATCTGGTAAAACCAAAATTATCTGCTGAAACACCCATTGAAGCAACCATCAAATTCCAATTAAATTAATCTGCTAACTGAACGAATATGAAAAAAATATTTCTATATCTCATTGTTGCATGTTGCTTCTTAGTGAAAGCAAGTGCGCAAGATGATCTTTTGGGTGATCTGGTAAAAGCCGATGCAGCCAAAGTAAAAAATAACTATACGATCGCTACTTTCAAATCTACCCGCATTATTAATATGCAGAGTGTGGAAATGACAGGAAAAGGCAATCTGCAATTTATGATCAGTCACCGTTTCGGACAGATCTGGAAAGATGGCAAAAGCTGGTCAAACCTAGCACAACTGTTTGGTATGAATGCAGGTGCAGCCAATACCTATATGTCATTCGAATATGCACCACAAAGCTGGCTGAACCTTGGTTTTGCAGCAACAGGAAATGCACAATTCGAATCATGGGCAAAATTCAGATTAACAAGGCAACAAACAGGTGTAAAAAATATACCGGTAACTGTTGACCTGTTTTCTTCTTTCCATTTTGACGGATCTGAAGGACCAAGCCCTGATGATTTTGTATGGAACAGGTTCTCTTATATCAATCAATTGCTGATCGGTAGAAAATTAAATGATAAACTTTCATTGCAATTGATACCCAGCTGGATCCATTACAATTATGTTCCTTACGGCATCAACAATACCAATAATGTTTTCTCAATAGGTATTGGTGGTCGTTATAAATTGACTAACAAAACTGCACTTAGTTTCGAATATTCCCGTCAGTTGAACGGATACAAAAATTTGCTGGACGAAAGTGCATCAGCTGTTAACTATGTTCCGGATCTTTTATCTCTGGGTTATGACTGGGATACAGGCGGACATATTTTCCAATTCTTCTTCACTAGTTCTTCTGCTGCAACCAACATTGCGCAGTTAAGCCAGAATACAAATGATGTAAGATTAGGTAATTTCTCTTTAGGTTTTAATCTGAACAGAAGTTATGGGATCAAGAAAATTGTGACTGCTCCATAATTAAATTATTATACCCCCTATGAAAAAGCCCGTCAGTAATTACTGACGGGCTTTTTCTTTGTACAGTTGGGAGCCTTTCAATATTGTTTTTAATCATTTTACCGATCATGATATTTATCACTTTTTTTACTGATAAATATCATAATCAAATCATTGTTGCAACCTTAGTTTAGCGCCTTGAAATGATGTTAAAACAATAACAGTAAAATTTTTATTATGAAACTTATTCAAAGCACAAAATTCTGGATAATGGCAACAATGGTCTCCTTAATTGGATATGCAGTAAGTTGTACAAAAAATGACCAGGTAATTATTCCTGATAATTCAGGAAGTACTTCTACAACATTAGTATCTGTAAAAACAGCAACTGCTCCTACGATCGATGGCACTATTGATGCAAATTGGGCAACTGCAACCCCACTGAGTTTTTTACCTACCGTACCGGATCCGGGAAATGGTTTGTTTACCGGTTATAATGGTGAACAATATCCTGCTACCCTCCGTTCTATGTATGATGCCAATAATATTTACTTTTTGTTAGAAGTAACTGATGCTACTCAAAGTACTGTAGTAGCACCATGGTATTTTAATCCTTCTTTAAATGTTACCGGCAAAACCGGCTGGCAGAAAGAACCAAGCAGCAAATCATTGGATGTGAATGGTGTAATGACCAGAGATGGTTTTGGTGAAGATAAATTTGCGATGCTGTGGAACATTGATAATTCAACTCCAAAATTTGCATCACAAACATGTTATGCTTCCTGCCATGTGTTTACTCCTTATTTGGATTATTCGCAAACACCTGCTGCCATGGTATCTAATGCCAATAGCGGTAATCACTATACCAATGGTCAGAATGAAAAAATTGATATGTGGTGGGGTCGTTTAGGTTTTATCAGCAAAGACGCTTCATTGAATCAAATGGATGACAACTA
>CAIMKO010000473.1 GCA_903841915.1 uncultured Chitinophagaceae bacterium
AGACGAACTTTATTTAATAATTTTTTTATGCGGCCAATATCAATTCCATCCTACATTCAAAAAAGCTGGAACATAAATTTCTCTTCAAAAGAAGTTTTTCAGCAAATTCGGGAAGCTTATTTACTATTAGAAAAGGCATCTGAGACACCCGAAGTATCAGTTGTAATTCCTGCTTACAATGAAGAAAAAAACATTATCCAAACTTTATATTCTTTAAGCCATAATGTTGCTTCGAGATCAGTTGAGATAATTGTGGTAAACAATAATTCGTCTGATCAAACAGAAAATTTGGTACTGGCAACTGGAATAAAGTGTATTCCTGAAAAAAAGCAAGGAATTACTGCTGCAAGAAATGGCGGACTGGCAGCAGCAAGGGGAAAATATATTCTAAACGCAGACGCAGATTCAATTTATCCCAAAGATTGGATTGAAGAAATGGTTAAGCCATTAATACAGGACGAAAACATTGTTTCGGTCTATGGAAGATTTTCATTTATTCCGATTGGCAGTACCGGAAGGTTGACCTATTTTTTTTATGAATATTTTGCTGATTTCATGCGCAGCTTAAATAAATATTTAAAAGATGAAGCTGTGAATGTATATGGATTTAACTCGGGATTCAGGCGTCTACAGGGTTTACAGGTTAATGGGTTTGATCATCCCGCAGGTACAAATGAAGATGGATGGCTTGCAGTTAAGTTACGTGATACCTTAAAAGGCAGACTATTTTGCGTAACGAACACAAAGGCTTTGGTATGGACTTCTGACAGACGAATTCAGATAGATGGCGGATTGTGGAAAGCGACCTTAGCTAGATTGCAAAGAATATTCTCAAAAAAGCAAGGGGCAGAACGGGCAGATCTTTAATTAAGATCACTGAAGTCTGAACGCATTTGTTGAATCACTTTATTTAAAACAGTACTCACTTCTGTTACCATATTAAGAATTGATTCCTTGCTTTCTTTCGATTCGCCTTTTAATTCCAGTTTTCTGATGATTGTTCCAATTGAAGCAATCCCCATACTATCGATAGTGGATTTCATCTTATGTGCTATAAAACCAACTTTTTCCCACTCTTCATTTGATGCTGCATCCATAAGTTTTTTGAGATCCAAAGGGATGGTCTCTAAAAATAATTTTATCATAGTCCTTACAAAAGAAGGGCTATTTTTTCCTATAACATTTACCATTGAAAGATCATACAATTTACTCTCCTCATCATTCGATTTTACAATAGGAGTTTTGTTTTCTTCAACACCATCCTGATTTTCAAGGTCGCTATCTTTTGAAGGCTTTAAAAATTTGCTGATGACCTTGTACAAACGTTCTTCTGTATAAGGTTTAGTGATGTAATCATTCATTCCTGCATTCAAATAACGTTGATCATCACCTTTCAGCGCATTTGCGGTAAGTGCTATAATAGGAATGTTAGATTTATTTTCTATATCAAGTTTACGAATAGTTTGTGTTGCAACAATGCCGTCCATCTCAGGCATTTGAATATCCATGAGAACAAGGTCATAGTGTTTTTCTTTTACACAGTTAACTGCTTCCAAACCGTTGTTGGCAATATCGACAGAAAAGCCCCAGGATTCCAGAATATGTTTGGCTAAAAATTGATTTAATTCAACATCTTCTGCTACCAATATTCTTTTCTTACCCATATCACTGAAGTTCACTTCAACTTTTAATTCTTCTGCCAATAAATCAACAGAGCCGACTGAATACGGTAAAGTAAAGTTGAAGGTAGTGCCTGCATTTTCTTCACTATGCGCAGATATTTTCCCCCCCTGTAATTCAACAAGATTTCTGCAGATGGAAAGCCCTAAACCAGTGCCGCCATATTTTCTTGTCGTATCGCTTGACGCTTGAACAAAGGGGTCGAAAATTACCGAAAGCCTGTCATTAGGAATTCCGATACCCGTATCTTTTACTGAGAAACTGATGATTACTTTTTCTTTATTCTTTTCCAGTAGAGATGCACTTACTATTATCTTTCCCTCTTGTGTAAATTTTAGCGCATTACTTAATAAGTTATTCAATACTTGACTCAAACGGTAAGGATCTCCTTGAATGACCAGATCGTTCGGGAGATTATTTGTAAAATCCAGATGTAAGCCTTTTTCTTCAGCCTTGTATTGGAATGATTGAATTGTTGTTGTTATTTTTTCTGAAATTCTGAAGTGAACATTTTCAAATTCAAATTTTCCGGAAGCGATCTTTTCAATATCCAGTACATCATTTACAATGATCAATAAATTATTTGCTGATTCGGTAATGAGTTTTGTATAATTTTTTTGCTGGTTATTTAATGAAGTTTTTGCCAATAGGCCTGCAATGCCCAATATTCCGCTCATGGGTGTTCTGATCTCGTGGCTCATATTGGCTAAGAATATTTCTTTAGCGCGGGATGCATCCTCAGTCAACTTCTTTGCTAATACCAACTCATTTTCTGCCTGAATTCGATCTGTAATATCCTGAGAGAATCCAATTACATATGGCTCCAGGCCCTCTTCCTTCACTTTATAATTTTGATACAACAGAAATAATTTATTCCCGTTTTTTTGAACAACTCTAAATACGCCGTTTACCCTTTCTTCGGAATTTATTTTATCTAAATATTCCGGTTGAAATTTATATGTATCTTTTTCCGGAATGAATGCTTGTAATTTTTTCCCAACCAATTCCTCTGCAGTATAGCCCAGCGCTTCACAAATAGCAGGATTTACAGATAATATCTTTCCATTCATATCATGCGTGCAAATCAAGGCCTGACTGTAATTAAAAAGATCACGATAGCGTTTCTCGTTTAGTTTTAATTTCTCTTCAATGCGTTTCCTTTCAGTGATATTTAATCCATATCCGATCACTAATTTGATCTCGCCTTTTTCATCCATCACCGGGTACATATTTCTTAGGTGATATTCAATTTTGCCGTCGGGTTGTACCAATTGTTCTTCCCAGTAATTCAATTTTTTTGATTTCAGAACTTTGTTGAATACGGCTCTTCTGCCTTCTGCGATGCTCATAGGCTTGTTCTTCAACAAACAATAATCTTCATCTCTTTTCCCGATAAACCATTTTCTTAGTTCTGGATCTTTGATGGCAACCGGGTTTAGGAATAAATAAGTATGATTTGCATCAAAAACAGCAATATCTGCAGGAATCTGATTTAAGATATCTTCATAAAATCTTCTTTGGTCTTCTAGTTTTTTCTCAGCTAATTTTTTCTCCGTTGTATCTAAAATAATACCCGTGAAAATTCTTGATCCATCTTCCATTTCATACGAAAAGGATGCTGTTGAAGAATGCCACATGATCCCTTTTTGGGGAGTTAAAAGTCTGCCCTCGATTGAGAAAGGTTCGTTGGTGTTTTTAGTGTGATTGATTTTTTCTATGTAAAATTTCTGATCGTATGGATGAATATAGTTTACCCTGTTTTTTGCAAATTCATCGGCTGTAATCCCAAATATTTTTTCAATAGTAGGGCTGATAAATTTAAACCCATGAGTACCATCGGCTCTGAAAACATATTCATATACAACACCAGGGACATTTTCTGATAGGGATCTGAATTGTTTTTCACTTTGTTCTAGGGTTAATGCTATAAGTTTCCTTTCAGTAACGTTGGTATGAGTACCTATAAGACGCAATGGTTTGCCATCAACTGTTCTACTAATGACCATCCCTCTGTCTAATATCCATAAATAATCTCCGTCTGCATTTTTAATTCGATATTCTCTTTGATGGTGAGTGATCAATCCACTTTCATATTCTTTATCTGTTTCCTCAATTATCATAAGGTCATCAGGGTGTATCCTGCTTGTCCATTCATATAATTGATTTTTAAAATTCTCATCTGTGTACCCGAGCATCCTTTTATATCCTGACGAAAAATATACTTCACCTGTTTGAAAATTATATTCCCATACGCCGTCTCCAGCTCCTTCCAATGCAAACTGCCATCTTTCTTCAGCAATCTGCAAAGATTTCTCCACTTCTTTTAAAGAAGTAATATCAGTATGTGTGCCTACTGTTTTTAAAGGCTTGCCATCGGCAGTTTTTTCAATAACAACACCTCGGTCTAACACCCATTTAACCGAACCATCCTTATTAAACAATCTGTATTCGAGAGAATGATTATTCAATGTTCCAAGCCGATAGCCCGCATCTGTTTTTTCTAATAGATTACGATCTTCGGGATGCACACTTTTCCACCATATTTCAGCATTATTAGTTAATTCTTCTTTCGTATAACCGAGCAAGTCATTGTTTACCGAAGAAAAATAAGTAGTGCCTTTTACATAGTCGTGTTCCCAGTAGTTATCGCCAACTTTTTCTAAAACAACTCTAAATCTTTTTTCATAATCCAAAATCTTTTGCTCTGATTCCTTACGGCGAGTAATATCTTCTTCCAAGGCAAAAAACTGAATGACCTTACCATTTTTATCAAATAGAGGCTGCCCTGAAATCTTTACCCAGTAAGCTTTTCCTTCTTTAGAATAATTGATGATCTCACATTCGAAAGATTTCGCAGCTTTAATTTTTTCGCGCAAATATTTTATCGTAACGGGGTCGGTATCTTCCCCCTGTAAAAAACTTCCGGGTACTCTTCCAATGACCTCACTTAGCGTAAAACCACTTATTTTTTCAAAAGATTTATTGACCCATTGAATTTTAGCATTGGCATCGGTTACAATTACACCATTTATAGTTTCTTCTGCAATGAGTGATAAACGTTTTAACTCGTCACGCTGATTATTTAATGTTTTTAATAATTTTTTTATATCCGAATTGACAATCTCCTGCGTTTTTAAAACATGCAAAAGGTCCATTAATGGATCATGAATGGCAAAATCATTCAAACTTAAGTTTGCAGTTGTCACTTCTTCAACTGTGTCGAACCAAGGGGAGCCAATAAATAAGAGCTGATTCGTTTTTTGAAGATATTCAAATTGCCCTTTCAGGTTTATTTTATGTTCTTGTTTGGGTTCTATTACGATCAGCTGGTTAGCTAATTCTTTCAATGCCTGAAAGGAAGGATTATTCAGTTCAGGTCGCTTAATAGTAAAACCATCATGGAATTTCTTATTTTGTTGCGTTACAGCAAAAAGTTTAGTTAAGGATTTTCCGCACTTGTTAATGCTTTCGTCAGCATCAATAAGTAAATAGAAAGGAAAAAGCCTGTTAAACTGATCCTCATCAAATGAAAAAATTGCTGCACTCATAGGACGATATTACCAACTAATTTTAAAAATTTCATGATCTTTGCCTTCGGTTCTGCTTTCAAGCAGCTCAATGCTTGTATTCACGTGGTACAATTTACTGAGACCTTGTAAAAGTCCGCGAACAAATTCTTGCAAGCCTTTCCTTTTAGAAATGTAGTGAACAAATAAGCTGCTTTCCTCAATATTTGTTATTCTGAATTCAGGGGGCGTAAGCTTAGGGTAAATGACCATTACTCTGTTATGAAATAACGGAAGGTTGATCAGAAATTCTTTTAGATTATCCCCCCCGGTTTTCATCAATGCACCATACTTTTCCTTTCCTGTATTCAATACCCAAAATTCTCCGAAAGAAATTAGAATGTCACCAATAGAAACCTTCAGTTCTTCTGCAGCGGCACCTGCAAGTTGATAGGTAACATCGTCATCATAGGATTCATGACTCATAAAAAAATCAATATCTACCCCACTTTTCTGTTTTATGATCTCCCATTTCTCAACGCCAAAATCTCGAATGATCAGTTCCTCAATAGCTTTGTTTACAATTCCGTACATCTTTGTATTTCTGTTGTTTAAAAATACTTTAAATCTACTACTAGCTGCTGTTGTATTCAGCAAGCGGCAGAATTTTTGGCAGCCATATTACAAGGTAAGTTTTTTTGCGAAAATCCACAGTAATTATGTCTGATACCTCAGTATAGCTGTTAAATGCAAAATTAATTTCGGGCAAGTCATAAACTTTGTAAATTACGTACATATTCTATTGCATAACCAAAAATCAATGTGATGAGTTTTACGAATTCCGACCGACCCAAGATATTAGTAGTGGAAGATGATATTTATATGCAGACTATTCTGAATGAATATCTAAATGGTATTTTTGATGCTGAGATCTGTAATAATGGTGTTGATGCATTAGCATTTTTACAAAACGAAAATATTCCGGACCTTATTATTTCAGATTTAAATGTTCCTAAACTCAATGGCCTTGAATTGATTGCTCAGGTTAAGGCAAGTGATTTTTTTAATTCCATTCCCATCATGATCTTATCGGGTGAAGAAAGCTCAGAAATGCGTATTAAGTGTTTGAATGCGGGTGCTGATGATTATGTTGTAAAACCATTTAATCCGAGAGAACTTGAAGCAAGAATAAGGGTTATTTTAAGGAGGATGGGAAAATAAAACGGCAATAATTCAAATGCTATGAGCAATAACAATCTTACCGATAAAAGTTCACAGGTTATAGCACTCATTAACTGCAATGAAGTAATCCATTCTTTACTGTTGAATATTAATTTGGGTGGAAGAGAGATTCGTTCATTTCAAAGTGGATTAGATTTTAGTAATCAATGGGAGAGACACAAATTGGATATTGTAGCCATCATTTCTAAAAGCGAAGTATTAGCGCCCGGCGGGATTTCGTTGATGGAAAACATCCTTAAGAAAAAGAAAAATAATATTCCATTCTTTTTGATCGCTCAGCACTTTAATGATAATATTTCCAAGTTAGCACTTCGTTCGGGCATTGCCGAAGTATTCGTATTGCCACTCAGTATGCTGAAAATTGAAACAAGGATTAGTTTTTTGATAGAACACTGGAAAGACATCAATAATAAGAGTAAAAGCAGTTCTTTTAAGCCCTATAAAACACCCTTCATTAAAAGGGTATTCGATCTCTTTTTTGCCGGTCTTGCCTTACTCTGCTTATCGCCTTTGTTTTTGATCGTCTATGTTCTAATAAGATTAGAATCAAAAGGGCCTGCGTTTTATTATTCTTTACGCGTTGGAACTGGGTATCGGGTTTTTAAATTTTTCAAGTTCCGCTCAATGTATGCAGATGCCGATAAAAGATTGAAAGACCTGAAACATTTGAATCAATATGCTGATGCAAAAAAGGAAAATGAACTGGGATCTGAAATTGGCGATGATGGAATTTATTTATGTAATGAGTGTAAGCAAATGGGTACAAAATGCCAATTTCCTTTGTACGCAGATAATATCGAATGGTGCGAAAAGCAATTCAACGATTCTAAAAGAAATAAGAGTTCTGCTTTCATTAAACTAAAAGATGATCCGAGAATAACCAAAGTAGGTAAGATTATACGCAATACTAGTATTGATGAGTTGCCACAATTATGGAATGTGATCATCGGGGATATGAGTATTGTTGGCAACCGGCCTTTGCCTTTATATGAAGCAGAAAAATTAACCACCGATAAATATGCATTGCGTTTTATGGCACCTGCAGGTATCACGGGCTTATGGCAGGTAGAAAAACGTGGTAAAGGCGAAATGAGCGAGGACGAAAGATTAATGCTGGATAATGTGTATGCCCAAAACCACAGTTTTCTAAATGATATCAGATTGATCTTAAAAACAATTCCTGCGTTGTTTCAAAAAGAAAATGTTTAGTTTTTTACATAGCGATACAATAAAAACGGGACTTTAGTTGCGTCGTGCAATTGTGCCTGCATGTTTTAATCTCCGCATCAAAAAAGGCTGAATAAAATATATGTACAGGGTATAAAAACACTTTAGACTCTTACCCATTCCTGTTTTTCGAAATCGTATTGTTTGATCACTTTGGCCGGATTACCCACTGCGACTGAATAAGGCGGGATGTTTTTTGTAACAACAGCTCCGGCTGCAATTACACTGTGTTTGCCGATGGTTACCCCAGATGTAATAACAGCATTGGCGGCAACCCAGCATTCATCTTCAACAATAATAGCTGCCGTTAATATCTTTTGTTCATGAATCGGAAGGGTAACATCTCGATATTCATGGTTCAATGCACTAGCAACAATATTTTGGGCAAAGATCACATTATTGCCAATGGTGATGGGACCGATGATGGTATTTCCCATACCGATTAAAGTATGATGCCCGATGATAACATCGCCAACGCCATTATTTATGGTGCTGAAATCTTCGATGGTGGAATGATCCCCCAAAATAAATTGATTGAAAGGTAAAACATCTACTCTTGTTCTAGGCCTTATTTTGGCGCCTTTCCCCTTTTTATGAACAAAAGGATTTACAAACCATTTTACCCAAAGCCTTGGCCTGGCTTCATTTGCGGGGATTAGCATGCGATGAACCAATTTCTTAATCCCGGGATTATTTTTAATGGAATCTTTTAAAGACATAGTATTGGAATGAAATACCATTGAAGTTATATTTTTTTCTGCTTTTTACCATGATATTATTGGCTAACAGCGAAATATCATTTGCGGATTGATAATATAATATAAGAGGCAATATTCATAATTAAAACCGTTCTTTTTATTACCTTTAAAATACGTAAAGTCTAAGTGTGCCAAAATTATCGAAAGAATGAGAATTGAAGCATAACCAAAACGCTAGATACATGCTGATTTTCGGTAAATATTTTATAATGAAATTGACTCCAATAAAGCCTGTGAAATGTAAATATCTGTTTACTGTTTTATTTGTTTTTATTGTATTAGCAGGAAGCGGCCAGGAATCAATGTATCCGGAAGTAAATTATACTTTTTTGCAAAAGTTAATTGATACAGCAAAGGCAAGATATCCCAATATTAAAACATTTGATCATCGTATCAATATTGCAAATGATAATCTTACAAAAGCGAAATTAGGATGGTTCGACATTCTTACTTTCTCAATGTCGTATAGTCCAACAAATGCAACATCGCTTACCAGTCCAACGCTTTCAGGGTATCAGGTGGGTATATTTCTTAATGTAGGAAATGTTGTTATTAAACCTCACAATATTAAACAAGCCAAAGAAGAGATTAAGATTTCATTATTGAATAAAGAGCAGTCACTTTTGAATATTGAAGCTGAAGTAAAAGCGCGCTACTTTAAATATATTCAAGAGTTAACTACACTGCGATTACAGCTGCAAATGTCTTTAGATGTTGAAGCGGTGCTAAAGCAGGTAAAATATAAGTTTGAAAAAGGAGAAGAGAATTTCGAAAATTATACAAAGGCTTTGCTTCTGGTCTCGTCTTCAAAGCAAAATATTATTGCTTCTGAAGGATTGGTTTTAGTATCTAAAAGTGCTTTGGAGGAAATTATTGATAAAAAACTTGAAGACATACATTAATGGAATTATCTAATTTTTTAAAATTGCTTTCCAGACAAAAGTACACTCTTATTGTTGTGCCGCTCATTGCTGTTGCAATAACTTATTTTCTGGTACGTAAACTTCCCGATTCCTATACATCAAGAGGAAGAGTTGCTACAGGGTTGGTAGATCAATCACAACAAGAACTCATCAATAATCAAACAACCGATGCAGGTGAGAATAAGATCAATCAGCAGTTCAACAATCTTATTCAGATGATGCAGTTGAAAAAAATATTTGATCAGGTTTCTTATCAACTTATCATTCATGATCTAAGCAGCGATACGCCTTATCGGAAACCCACTAAGCTTTTAAAGTCATTGGGAACGGAAGCTAAGAAACATGCTTTGGAAGTATTTACCAAAAAATATAAAACTAGGGAACCGCTTTCATTATGGGATGATGACCAAAAAGGATTAAATGAATTAATCATTTCAATGGGTTATGATGAACCCACTTTAAAGAAAAAGATAACCATCTTCCGTACCAATAACAGTGATTTTATTGATCTGGAATTTGAATCAGATTCTCCTTTGCTTTCTGCATTCATCATTAATTCACTCTGTAATGAGTTCATTGTTTATTACTCTTTTCTGGTGAGAGAAAATCAAATGAAGGCAGTCAATTTCCTAGACAGTTTGATGAAGTTGAAACGCAGTACGATGAACGGGCAAATGCAAGATCTGAAGAATTATAAAATATCAAATCGCGTTTTAAATTTAAATGAACAGGCAAAAAGTTTATATGGTCAAATTTCTGATTTTGAAACCAAAAAAGAAATGACCGACAAAGATATTTTGGCTTATACCGGAGCTTTAAAAAGTATTGAAGACAAATTTAATCCGCAGGACAGAAAATATTTAGAAAGTACTCTAACTAAAATCAATCAGGAAATTATTTCAACAAAAGGAAGTTTAAATCAATTATCTCAGGAGTATGTGAGAAGTAATTATGATCCCAAGATAAAGCATAGAATGGATTCTTTGCAAATCATACTCACTTCGCAAATCAATCAATCGACTGATAAGTATATTTTGAATCCACTTGCTGCAAAAGAAAATTTGGTTCTTCAGAAATTAAATCTTGAAGTACAACTAGAGCTTGCAAAAAATAGCGTAAGTACATTGAAGAGTGAATTGGAAAAATTGAATAAAAAATTTGACCTGTTGGTCCCGCATGAAGCTGTAATTCAATCTTACGAAACAGAAATAGATATTGCAAGCAAAGAATATATAGAAATATTAAAAAAATTCAACCAAACAAGTTTAGAATCAAGTTTTTCAGTTCGTTTGCGTCAAATAGAATTAGCAATGCCGGGTGCTGCCCAGCCGTCCAAAAAAATGTTGATCGTTGCATTAAGCGGAATGTTGAGTTTTATTTTTTGTATGGTGGTGATGTTTATTCTATTTTATATCGACGATTCTATCCATGTTCCGAAAGAATTGGCAGATAAAACAGATTTGCCTGTTTTAGGATTTCTTCCTTTTATTAAAACTTCTGTCATTAATCTTCCTGAAGTGTGGACGGAAGAAATCGACAAGAAAAAGATTGAGTTTAGAAATTTATTACGCTCAACTCGTTTTGAGATTGAAAACGAAATGAAGAACAATAAATTTTTGTTGATAACAAGCCTTCACCCATTTGAAGGGAAAACTATTACAGCATTAAGCTTGGCTTATGCATACTCTGCCATTAATAAAAAAGTTTTATTGATCGATGGGAATTTTGGAGACCCTGTTATAACTGCCAATTCTAATACAAAATTATTTCTTGAAGATTATTTGGGTAATAAAATTTCTTTGAATCAACTACAAAATGAAAATAAGGTTACCACTTTAGGCACAAAGGGCGGCGATGTTTCATTATTGGAATTATGCGATGAACAAGTGGTTCGCGAAAAATTACAAGCTTTAGAAACTTTGTTCGATATCATTATTATAGAAATGGCTTCATTAGATGCATTGAACAGAGCCAAAGAATGGGTTTCCTTCGGAAACAAGCTGGTTGCGGTTTTTGAAGCGAATCAAACCATAACAGCTGCAAAACAGGAAGAAGTGAATTATTTAAAAAGTCTAGATACAAAATTCAGTGGTTGGGTTTTAAATAAATATGGAAGCAGGAAACAGGCAGTAAAGAAAAGAGTTTGGTTTTGGAAAAAATAAATAACTTAGAATGATCTCATCATTTGCCAATATCGTATGGATTATATTTCAATTATTAATTGGCTATAACCTTGTATTTCCATTTTTGTTGTTCATAATTTATCTTTTTAAAAGCAAAGAAAAAATAAATGTTGATAGTTCAATTGTAGAAGCGGATTATGCAATTATTGTTACCGCTTACGAACAAACGCATACACTTCCCCCTGTGATCGATTCATTACTGAAATTGAAATACAGCAACTATCTTATTTATATTGTTGCTGATAAGTGTGATGTAAGCAATTTAAAATTTGATGATGACAGAGTTATTGTTTTACGTCCTGAAGAAACATTGGGCAGTAACACCCGTTCTCATTTTTACGCCATTCATCGTTTCAAAAGAAACCACGAGAGATTAACGATCATCGATAGTGATAATTTGGTTGAAACTGATTATTTATCGAAACTTAATCCATATTTTGACGCAGGATTTGAAGCAGTGCAGGGCGAACGCAAAGCAAAGAATTTAGACACTACTGTTGCTTGTGTAGATGCGGCAAGAGATGTATATTACCATTATTTTGATGGAAAAATTCTATTTGCTGTAGGTTCTTCTGCAACATTAGCAGGTTCGGGCATGGCTTTCACTGTTGAGTTGTACAGGAAATGCCTGGAACATTTAGATATTACCGGAGCGGGATTTGATAAAGTTTTACAGAAAGAGATTCTATCGAGAAAATACAGGATTGCATTTACAAAAGAAGCCATTGTGTACGACGAAAAAACATCACGTTCGGATCAATTGGTTAAGCAAAGGTCTAGATGGATCAATACCTGGTTTCGATATTTTACTTTCGGATTTCAATTAATTGCAAAAGGAGTTATCAACTTTAACTGGAATCAATTTTTGTTTGGATCTATTTTACTACGCCCGCCATTGTTTATCTTTTTAATTCTTTCTTTTGTTTTGATGCTGGCGAATATTTTTATTGATCCGTTTGTAGTATTCATTTGGCTAATAGCCTTCCTGATTTTTACTGCGGGATTTTTTATTGCGTTATTGAATTCAGAAACAGACAAACGTATTTATCAATCCCTGGGTGGCATTCCTACATTTATTTTCTATCAAGTGTTATCCTTATTGAAAGTAAGAAAGGCTAACAAGCATTCAGTTGCTACGCAACATTTTTATGACAAAAAATTAGATGAAGTAAAAGAATAAAAATGCGAACAGATCCATCGATAAAATATGCTAAACAAACGAAAGCAGAAATACAAAAGCGTATTGATGCTGTAACTAGAAAAGTGGCTGTTGCATTTGTATTAGTCATCATTGTATTTTTTTATTTAAAAATGTTGATACCATAAGTGGAAAGCTTTCAAATATATTTTCAACGTCAACAAAAAGCCAAATGGCAAACTTTTTTAAGTGAGTGTAATAGAATTGTGTTAGTTGAAAAATTGAATAACATCCCCG
>CAIMKO010000474.1 GCA_903841915.1 uncultured Chitinophagaceae bacterium
ACACATGTTGTAAAAATTTAGATTAATATTTATTTATTCAGGAAACGACCAACGACCTTACCCTCAGTTCTTTTCCTTCAACAATGTCTATTAAATGCTGGCCGCATTCGGGACAAGCATCATACAAGTTTTCAATAGCAAAAGAGGCTTCGCAGTCTAAACACTTGGCTTTTCCTTTAATACGGTTGATTTTTTTAGCCGCACCATCCAGAATTGTTTCCCTGACAGCCTGATCCCAGGCAAAGTCAAAGGCCTCCATTTGAACAGTACTTAAACAACCAATATCTATTTCTATCTCATCAATACTTTGAGCATTCGCACGCTCTGCCTGTTGTTGAGCAATGTCAACAATGCTCATTACAATAGAGAGCTCATGCATTATCCGTTATTTAATTGTTTTGTTTATTTCTGCGCAGATGGCGTATATAAACAATTGAACCAAATAATGCACTTAGTGTTACAACAGCATGCATGGGTTCTACAAAATAATGAATGATGGTGTAACCATCAGTTTCACCATGGCCCGGATGTGCGAGGCTGAATAAAGGCATACACAAAACAAAAAGACTAGCGAAGACAATAATTTTTTTCATATGACTCTAGTTTAATTAAGAAACCAATATTAGTACGATACAGAAATTGTATTTATGATAAAAGTCATAACACCGAGTGATAAAGGTCATAAAAAGATTTTATATATAGAGATTACATTAGTGCCCGAAATGGATCTTAACCCTTACAACGTTTAAACTCTAACCTTTAAAACAACCAGCATGACTAACGATGCTTCTCCAAACACTCAACCAACCTATTATCAGGAAGTTGAGCGAAAAGGCTACTCTCGCCGAGATTTTATCGGCTTTGTTACAATGATGACAGCATTCATGGGCTTAGAAAAATCAGCAATTGGCCAGGTTGCCAAAGCGCTCGAAACCAAGCCTCGTATACCTGTTATATGGTTACATTTTCAGGAATGTACCTGTTGCAGTGAAAGCTTTATCAGATCATCTCACCCCATCGTTGCGGATATTTTGTTAGACAAAATTTCGCTCGATTATTCAGAAACCTTAATGGCTGCATCTGGTTTTCAGGCTGAAGAAGCAATGAAAAACACAATGACCAAATACAAAGGAGAATATATTCTTTGTGTAGAAGGAAGTGTTCCGACTGGGGCAGATGGCGTGTATTGTATGATCGGTGGTAAAACATCCATGCAGATCCTAGAAGAAGCAGCGGCCGGTGCAAAAGCCGTTATCGCCTGGGGTAGTTGCGCAAGCAATGGTTGTGTTCAATCTGCAAAACCAAACCCAACCAAAGCCACTCCTATTCATAAATTATTAAAAGCAAATGTGCCTTTGATTAAGGTACCGGGCTGTCCTCCAATCGGAGAAGTAATGGCGGGTGTTATTGTTCACCTGGTAACATTTGGTAAGATCCCAGAATTAGACAGAGTTGGAAGGCCTAAAGCGTTTTACAGCAAACGAGTTCACGATAGTTGTTATCGCAGACCGTTCTATGATGCCGGCTTATTTGTTGAAACATTCGATGATGAAAATGCCAAAAAGGGATATTGTTTATATAAGGTTGGCTGTAAAGGCCCATCCACGTATAATGCATGTGGCGTAATGAAATGGAATAACGGAACAAGTTATCCTATTCAATCAGGCCATCCTTGTATTGGTTGTAGCGAAGAAAATTATTGGGATAACGGCAGGTTATATGAAAGAGCATCTGCTTTTGCCGGATTTGGTATCGAGGCTAACGCCGATACTTTAGGCAAGGTTGCATTAGCCGCAACCGGAGTTGCTGTTGCTGCACACGCCGTTGCTACCAATGTTCGTAAAAAGAAACTCATTTTCGAATTGGAAAAAGAGGGAAAACAAAGCGAACAAGAATTGAAATCTTAATTTATAAAAATATTCAACTTACAATATGAGTAAAAGAATTGTTGTTGACCCAGTCACCAGGATTGAAGGTCACCTACGAATAGAAGCCGATATTGAAAACGGTAAAATAAAAGACGCATACAGCAGCGGAACGATGGTTCGTTTGCTGGAAGAAATTTTAAAGGGAAGAGATCCTAAAGATGCATGGGCATTTGTTGGAAGGGTTTGTGGTGTTTGTACTTCCATACATTCATTGACATCCGTTCGATGTGTAGAAGATGCTTTAGACATCGTTATTCCCCCAAATGCAGAAATGGTAAGAAACATCATGTTCTGTGCACAATACATTCATGACCACGTTGTGCATTTTTATCATTTACATGCAATGGACTGGGTTGATGTTGTAAATGCATTAAAAGCTGATCCAAAGAAAACATCTGAATTAGCTCAAAGCATATCTAAATGGCCAAAAAGTTCACCAGGTTATTTCAGCGATGTTCAAACGAGGGTAAAGAAATTTGTAGAAAGCGGACAGCTTGGAATTTTTGCGAACGGTTATTGGGGTCATCCTGCTTATAAACTTCCGGCCGAAGTTAATCTGATCGGTCTTGCTCACTATCTGGAAGCACTAGAATGGCAAAAAGAGATTGTAAAAGTACACGCCATTTTCGGTGGCAAAAACCCACATCCTAATTATCTGGTTGGTGGTATGGCATGCTCAATAAGCATAGATGATGTAAGCGGAATTAATGCAGAACGATTAGCATATGTAGGACAGTTATTAAAAGATGGAAAAGAATTTGTAGAACAGGTTTATATTCCAGATCTGATGGCCATTGCTTCTTTCTATAAAGATTGGGGAGCAATCGGTGGCGGTCTCGGAAATTATTTAGTGTATGGTGATCTGCCAACCAATGGTTACAGAGATCTTTCATCTTATAAATTCCCCGCAGGCGCAATTTTAAATAAAGACATCAGTAAAGTATATGATGTTGATTTGAAGAAAGACGATGAAGTGCAGGAATTTATTACCCACTCATGGTATGAATACAAAGAAGGAAAAGACAAGGGTCTGCATCCTTGGAAAGGTGAAAGTAAAGTAAAATATACAGGACCAAAACCGCCATTCGAACACTTAGATACCACAAAGGATTATAGTTATTTAAAGACACCAAGGTGGAAAGGTAACGCAATGGAAGTTGGTCCTCTGGCTCGCGTATTGGTGGGCTATGCAAGAGGAAGAGAAGACTTTAAAGCAGTTGTGGACAAAGCTTTGAAAGACTTAAACGTTCCAGTAGGTGCTCTATTCTCAACACTGGGAAGAACTGCAGCCCGCGGTTTGGAAAGCGTATTGGTTGCACAATGGGGATTGGAGTTCTTTGATCAACTAATTGCCAATATTAAAAATGGCGACAGCCGCATGGCAGAGATGAGCAAATTTGATCCATCTACATGGCCTAAAACAGCAATGGGAGTTGGACACACAGAAGCTCCTCGTGGTGCGCTGGCACATTGGATCAATATCGAAGACCAAAAGATTGCGAATTATCAATTAGTGGTGCCAACAACATGGAATGCATCACCAAGAGATAATAAGGGTAAAATGTCAGCGTATGAATCTTCTTTAATTGATACACCGGTTGCAGATGAAAAACAACCGCTTGAAATCATAAGGACCATTCACAGCTTTGATCCATGTATGGCTTGTAGTGTTCACGTTTATGACGAAGACGGAAAGCACATCAGCCGCATTAATATATTAGGAGATTAAATTCTAAAACAAATTTATGGCAAACAAATATTTGCATATTCACAGGCTTCGGAGGGTATATGTATGGGAATTGCCCGTAAGATTTTATCATTGGTTAAACGCCTTGGTGATTATAGCGCTGATCGCAACAGGGTTCTATATTGCCAATCCTCTGGCAATTCAGAGCCAGCATGAAGCTTCTGGCCAATACACGATGGGCTGGATTCGATACATCCATTTTGCTGCAGCCTATTTATTCTTTTTTAATTTTTTATTTCGTTTGTACTGGGGTTTTGTTGGAAACAAGTACGCCAACTGGAAACAGTTTTTGCCGATTTCTAAAAAATTCTTTAAGGAAATGTGGTATGTTTTCAGAATGGATATCATGATGCTCAAAGGAAAAGAGCACATGAGTATCGGGCATAATGCAATGGCAGGATTTATATATTTCTTAACCTTCATCGCATTCTTGGTTCAATGCCTTACAGGTTTTGGATTATATGCACCTATGAGTACTTGGTGGTTGCCCAAATTATTTACATGGGTACCCGCTGTTTTTGGGGGAGACATTCTGACAAGACAAATTCATCATTGGTCCATGTGGTTCTTTATTTTATTCGCAGTGATACATGTATACCTTGTTTTCTATCACGATTATGTTGAAGGCCGCGGAGAAATAAGCAGCATGGGAGGAGGATGGAAATTCATCGAAGAAGAAGTGTTTGAAAGAAACCATCATCAAACACCCAATCCTGAAAATTAATGAACAGCAACATGCAACAAGAACGAAAAATTTTAATCTTAGGAATCGGAAACTATTTAATGGGAGACGAAGGCATTGGTGTGCATGTTGCTAATAGATTACAAAATGAAACATTACCGCCCGGTGTTGACGTATTGGATGGCGGCACCGGCGGTTTTCATTTACTCTCTTATTTTGAAGGATACGAAACTCTTATTTTGGTTGATGCGACTCTGGACAATAACCCTAATGGGACAATTCGTCTCATCAAACCAAAATTTGCGAAAGACTTTCCATTAGCAATGAGCACGCATGATATCGGCCTGAAAGACATGGTAAGTGCGTTACAACTGATGGATAAAATGCCGAACATTCACCTGTTCGTGGTAAGTATTGAAAGTTTGCAACAGCAAGGGATTGAACTTACGGAAGAGGTTGAAAAGACAATTCCAGAATTGATCAATAAAATAAAAACGCTTCTTTCCGAACTCCAAAGCGAAGAGTTAGAAAAAGAAGCGCTTCTTGTTGAGGTTTAGTTTCCGTAAACACTCAAAAACTTAATTCTCATTATTTTTAACTGCTCAAGCGTATAATCGTTATCGCTTAATTCTTTTTGTGCAATTTCTAAAGAAGAGGTTTCACAATTTTTAAAATAATCGATAATATCCTCCTGGTCATTCTCATCTAGCCATTCATCTATCGCATAATCAAGATTTAATTTTGTTCCGCTTGCGGCGATTGTTTCCATTTCTTCTAGTAACTCGTCTAGTTTTAAGCTTTTGTGTTTTGCGATGGATTCAAGAGGAATTTTTTTATCGACATTTTGAATGATATAAACCTTGTTGCTGCTTTTGTTTACCACACTTCTCATCACAAAATCGTCCGGCTTTTCAATATCATTTTCTTCTACATATTTTGCGATCATCTCAACGAAGGGTTTGCCGTATTTTATAGACTTACCCTTACTGACGCCCTGACACTTCTCTAATTCTTCCAAAGTGGTTGGATAAAGCGTAGCCATATCTTGCAAAGAATTCTCAAGAAAAACTACAAACGGAGGCAAGTTTTTTTTCTTAGCTTCTTTCTGACGAAGATCTTTCAACATTTCAAATAATACATCATCAGAAGCAGCGCCTGTTTGTGATGCGTTTTCTCCATCCTCATCATCTTCATTTGCATCTTCAAATAAATTATTCAAAACGATCTTGAAAGATGTGGGTTTCTTTAAGAACTTTTCACCTTTTTCTGTAAGCTTAACCAAACCGTATTCTTCAATATCTTTTTTGATGAAATTCTCTAACAGCATTTGCCTGATCAGGCTATTCCATAAATGAGTCTCTTTCTCTTTTCCAATCCCGAATTCCGGTAAATTTTCGTGACGGAACATCGCTATCTGCGGCGTTAATTTCCCCCTTACCATATTTACCACATACTCAGTAACAAAACGACCCTCCAATGCTTTCACAACCTTCAAGACTTTCACCACATCGTCTTTCGCCTCGATCTTTTCTTTGGGATGTTTGCAGTTATCACAGCTTCCGCAATTTTTTGTTTCCCAATCCTCACCAAAATAATGCAACAATATTTTTCTGCGGCACACACTGCTTTCTGCATAGGCAACCGTTTCATTGATCAACTGTGCACCAACCTCCCTTTCGCTTAAAGGCTTATCGCGCATCAAGTGTTCCAGCTTGGCAACATCTTTATGCGAATAATATAAAACACATATGCCTTCCATTCCATCACGACCGGCACGTCCGGTTTCCTGATAATAATTTTCAATTGATTTGGGAATATTGAAATGGATAACAAAACGAATATCCGGCTTGTCAATTCCCATACCGAATGCAATGGTGGCAACGATTACCTGTACATCTTCATTTAAAAACTGGTCTTGTCTCTCTGCCCTTAATTTTTGATCTAATCCTGCATGGTAGGCAACAGCTTTGATCTTGTTGGCCATTAAAATTTCAGCCAGCTCTTCAGTTGTTTTCCTGTTGAGCGTATAAATGATGCCACTCTTTCCTTTATGTGTTGTGATGAAGCGAACAATGCTTTTTATGGTTTGCTCTTTCTGAATTTTTGGAACGATCTCATAGTAAAGATTAGAACGGTTGAATGAGGAAATAAAAATATTTGGATTGCGAAGCCCAAGATTCTTTACAATATCGCTCTGAACCTTCGGCGTTGCGGTTGCTGTTAATGCAACAACGGGGATATCGGGATTGATGATATCCATCATTTCGCGGAGCCTTCTGTATTCCGGGCGGAAATCGTGTCCCCACTCAGAAATACAATGTGCTTCATCCACCGCAAAAAAGGAAATAGTGAGGTCTGAGAAGAAGTCTAAGTTTTCCTGTTTGGTTAAGGTTTCGGGGGCAACATAAAGTAATTTGGTTTTACCTGCAACTAGATCCTCCTTCACTTCTTTTATCTGACCCTTATTCAAGGAAGAGTTAAGAAAGTGCGCTACATCGTCTTTTTCACTGTAGCCTCTTACCAGATCTACTTGATTTTTCATCAGAGCAATAAGGGGAGAAACAATGATAGCGCATCCGGGAAGAATTAAAGCCGGAAGTTGATAGCATAAACTTTTGCCGCCACCAGTTGGCATAATTACAAAAGTGTCCCGACCCTCTAGTAAACTATTGATGGACCGTTCCTGTGTTCCTTTAAATTCAGAAAAACCGAAATGTTTTTGCAAACCTGCGTGTATATCGTGATTTTTTGAGCTTCCTTCTTTTAGGGTATGCTCTGATGTGGCCTTGGCTCTTGTTTTTACGGCGGTCTTTTTGGTTGTAGCCGTAACCTGTAGTTTCTTTGTACCTGTAGACATGTATATAATGATTTCTATTCCGCAATTTGCGGACTTTAACGAACTATAAGTTAATGCATTTTTACTTAAAATACTCAATAATTATGTAGAGCAGCTCGATTTGCCCCCAACTCCTTTTAAGCATCATATTTCACTAATTGTTCCTGTTTGCGAAAAAGACCCCTTTTTTAAAGGGTAGCGAAGTTAAACATCCGAGAGAGGAAACGCAACGGATTGTTGTTAAAGTTTACCTTTGCGATCATGAGTTCATCTATCATACAAAAAGCATTACGCACCATTGAACTGGAAGCGTCTTCAATAAAAGGGCTGGAAGCCTATATTGACGAATCTTTTGAAAAGGCAGTACAAACCGTCTATCAATCAAAAGGAAGATTGGTTGTCAGCGGCATCGGAAAAAGTGCTATTGTTGCACAAAAGATCGTAGCTACATTTAATTCAACAGGAACCCCCTCTCTTTTCATGCATGCGGCAGATGCAATTCACGGGGATCTTGGAATGATACAGAAAGACGATGTGGTTTTGATCATCAGCAAGAGCGGAGAAAGCCCCGAAATAAAAGTATTAGTCCCTTTGATTAAAAACTTCGGAAACAAATTGATCGGGATAGTTGGGAATATGCAGAGTTTTTTAGCACTGCAATCAGATATTGTTTTAAACACAACAGTTTCAAAAGAGGCGTGTCCTAATAATCTAGCACCCACAAGCAGCACAACGGCACAAATGGTAATGGGGGACGTGTTGGCCGTTTCCTTGATGGAATTAAGTGGATTTTCTGATAAAGATTTTGCAAAATATCATCCGGGAGGAAATTTAGGCAAGCGTTTATATTTAAGAGTAGAGGACCTCTATTTACACAATCAACAGCCGAAGGTTTTAGCAAGTGCATCTTTAAAAGAAGTGATCGTTGAAATAACGGAAAAGAGATTAGGTGTAACAGCAGTTGTTGATACAAATAATAAGGTACACGGGATCATTACCGATGGTGATCTGAGAAGAATGCTAGAGAAAAGCAGCAATATTGCAAACATTACCGCAAAAGATATCCTTTCTATTCATCCTAAAACAATTGAACCCGATGTTTTAGCGGTTCAGGCTTTGGAGTTAATGCGCAAACACGACATCAGCCAGTTGATCGTAGAATCAAAAGGAAACTATCTTGGCGTTTTGCATTTGCATGATTTAATCCGGGAGGGTATTATTTAATTTATTCTTCATCAATTATACGTTAAACACATATTATATTTGCGCTTGAAAAATTCACTATGAATAAACATCACTATGTTGCTATTATGGCCGGTGGAATAGGAAGCCGTTTCTGGCCAAAGAGTCGAACTTCTTACCCAAAGCAATTTTTAGACATTTTAAATACCGGTAAAACGCTTATCCAGTGGACCTTTGAACGATATGCGGCATTTATTCCGAAAGAGAATATTTTTGTAGTGACATCTGAAGAATATGCTGATATTGTTGCGGAACAACTACCTGAAATTCCCCTAGAAAACATTGTTGCCGAACCCAGCAGAAAAAATACAGCACCCTGTGTTGCGTACATTTCTTTTAAATTATTACAGAAGGATCCAGAAGCATCACTAATTGTTGCGCCCAGTGATCATATGATCATGGACGGAGAAAATTTTAAAAAGATCACCACGCAAGCATTGGGTTTTGTTGATAAGCAGGAAGCATTTATTACGCTGGGCATCAAACCAACTTATCCCAATACCGGATATGGTTACATACAATTTGACTCGAAGCTTATCGCTGATAATATTCATAAAGTAAAAACGTTTACCGAAAAACCGAATCTTGAATTGGCAAAAACATTTGTTGCCAGTGGAGAGTTTTTATGGAACGGAGGTATTTTTGTATGGAAGGTAAAAACAGTCGTAAATGCTTTCGAAAAATATCAACCGGAAATGTTTGAATTATTTGATGGTGAAAAACAAAGCTTTAATACACCGAGGGAAAAAGAGGCCATCAACAAGATCTACCCTCAATGCACGAACGTTTCTATTGATTATGCGATCATGGAGAAAGCAGACAATGTTTATGTGATCCCGTCTTCATTTGGCTGGAGCGATCTGGGAACATGGAACAGCGCATACGAAAATCTGGAAAAAGATTATCTGGGCAATGCAGTTACTTCAGACAATGTAATTGTGATCGATGCAACCAAATGTATGATCAGTGCGCCGCACGATAAATTATTATTGCTGCAGGGAATGGATGATTTTATTATCATTGACACGAAAGACGTACTGATGATCTGCAAAAAAGACAAGGAGCAAGCGATTAAAGAATATGTTGCAGAAGTAAAACGAAGTAAGGGTGACAAATACTTATAAATGAAAAATAAAAGGAAGCCGCAAATTTAATCAATTGAATCT
>CAIMKO010000475.1 GCA_903841915.1 uncultured Chitinophagaceae bacterium
GGAAAAGTTAACTTCTTCGCTACAGGAATGTTCATGCAGCGTAAATCCATTTCTTCAAGCATTACAGACCGTTATAATTTATTGGTTCCTCCAAGTTATGTTCACAATAACAATGACGGAAACAGTGATGGTTATTTTGGTTTCTTCCGCGGCGGCTTGGATTATTTTGTTGACAATAGAAATACATTCTCTATCACCGGAAATTATACAAAAGGTAATTTTAATAATGACAATACACAGGTTGTTGATTCCAGCATTAACTCTGTTTTCACTTCCTACAGTAATATATTAAGTAGCAGTAGCATGACGTTTGAGAATTTTGGCTCTCAACTTAGTTACAAACATAATTTTGCAAAGAATGGCCATAACCTTACAGCTGACTTGAACTATAACTCCAGTCAAAATGATAATACCACTTATATCAATACACAAACCTTTTATCCTTCATCTGCATTAAAAGGAAAAGCATTTCTCCAGCAAACTTTGGGTAATGGTTATAATCATTTCACAACCTTACAATCAGATTATGAAAATCCGATCTCGGATGATTCAAAGTTTGAAGCAGGTGTAAGAGGCGCTATCAGAGACTTTGCAAATTTGAGTGATCAATTGTATTACGATTACACTTTAGGCAAATATGTTGTAGTGCCATCTATTAGTAATAAATATAAATATACCGATCAGGTGTATGCTGCTTATGCATCATACAGTTTTAAAGTAAAGAAATGGAGTTACCAATTAGGATTAAGGGCCGAAAGTTCTAATTACAGTGGTAACTTATTAAATCATGTCGGCATCGATTCAGCGCCATTTACTGTGAAGTATCCGCTGAGCCTTTTTCCAAGTGCATTCATCACTTATAAAATAAATGCAACACAGGATTATCAGATCAATTATTCAAGAAGGATCAATCGACCTAATTTCTTTCAGCTAATGCCTTTTGCAGACTATTCAGATCCGCAAAATATTAGTGTTGGTAATCCCGCATTAAAACCTGAATTCACTAACTCATTCGAAATGAGTTATAATAATGCTTATAAAAAAGGTAGTAACTTTTTAGCCACTGTGTTCTTTAAGTATACTGAAAACCTGATCGCACGATATGTTTACAGAGATAAGAATGCGCTCAGTCCAACAGGCGATAGTGCTTATTTCAATACTTATATCAATGCGAACAACAGTATTTCTACGGGATTAGAACTTGCCGAGAAGACTGCTGTAACTAAATGGTGGGATCTTACTTTGAGCGGCAATTTGTATTTTTCTCAGATCAATGCCAATGTTCCTAACCAAACAAATTTGGATAATTCTTTGTGGGCCTGGTCCGCTAAAATGAATAACAATTTCAAGATAGCAAAAGGCTGGACACTCCAATTCAGCGGAGATTATACTTCCAAATCTATTCAGCCACAGAGTACCAGTGGCGGTGGTGGTGGCCGTCCCGGTGGTGGTGGTGGAATGATGGGTGGCGGTATGGGTGGTGGAACTCAGGCAACTGCTCAGGGTTATATTTTACCACGTATTGGATTTGATGCAGCCATCCGTAAAGACTGGACCTGGAAAAAAGGACAAAGTGGTTCACTTACTTTCAGCATGAACGATATTTTCAAAACACAAGTGTATAAAACCTATTCTGAAAGCACTTACTTTACTCAAGACACCGAAAGAAGAAGAGATGCACAGATACTTCGTGTAAACTTCAGTTACCGTTTCGGCAAATTTGATCTTACATTATTTAAACGTAAGAATACAAAAGCAGATCAAAGCGGCGGAATGGATATGATGGGAAATCAGAACTAATTCAACAGATTTTATAGAATAAAAAACGCCGGGACATACAGTTCCGGCGTTTTTTTATAACTATATTTTAGGCATGTCTTCTATATTGATTTAGTAATTTTATAATAAATCAAGCCGCAGAGATAAAAAAACTCTACAATTCCCCGGTTCATAATCCCTTTCGGCTAAGGGCCAATCTCCTTAACAATACTTTAGCTTTCAACGAAGGATGAGCGAATGATCACCGAATGATCAGCGAATCATTGCTGTAAGAATAGCATAGCCAAATGCCTCTTTTCTACCCTCTTCCGAACATCTTCTAACCATCTTCACCGCTCAACGAAGGATGAGTGAATCGGTCCAGAAGAAGGTCAGGATGAGTCCTGGGAAGATCACTTCCTTCATAAGGTCATTAATCCCTTCCGGTAAGGATTATGAATCAAGTTAATAGAGCAAATAGGTTAGGCCCTTCGAATTAATTTGTTATGAAAAATCAAAGCCATTCATAAAAATATACCTGCAGCACTTATCTTTATACAGATATTTATGAAATACCTTATTCTCATTGCAAGCTTACTGATCGTTTCCTGCAACAGCGGAAAACGCCAGTTTACCATGGCAGAAAATGCGCTGGATGCAGGAAGAGAATTTATTGATGCCACATTAAAGGGCGATTTTGATAAAGCAAATTTCTACATGATACAGGATGCTGAGAATAAGAAATTACTGCAGCAATATCAAACCAAATATAATGCAGCGCCTAAAGAAACACAGTTTGCATTGAACCAATCGGTGATCAATATTTTAGAAGTAGCTGATGTGACCGAAAAAGAAACGATCATCAATTACAGTAATTCTTTTGATAAAAAAGCGCATAAAGTAAAAGTGATCCTTGCAAATGGCAATTGGTTTGTAGATTTAAAATATACTTTTGACGGAAATCTATGATGCTTAAAAATTTCATATTAGTAGGTATTGGCGGAACCATTGGTTCTGTACTTCGTTATTTTTTTGCCATCACTATTAAACATGAGTCCTTTCCGTTTGCAACATTTGCGGTAAATATCATTGGTTCATTCATCATCGGCATTATCATGGGTATTGCCAGCAAGCATGCCGGCTTTGGTGAATGGCGTTTATTTTTAGCAACGGGCATTTGCGGTGGATTCACTACCTTTTCTTCTTTTTCATGGGAATGCATTAATATGCTGGAACAGCAACGCTATATTGCTTTTACCTATTATCTTACGGGAAGTTTGTTTTTAGGATTGGCAGCAACATTAATTGGTTATTTAATTATTAAACAATTTTGATATGATGACAGTATTACATCCCTGGCACGGCGTGCATTACGGGGAACATGCACCGAGAACAGTAACTGCAATTATCGAAATTCCTCAGGGAAGCAGGTGCAAATTCGAATTAGATAAAGACAGCGGCTTATTGAAATTAGACAGGGTTATTTACTCTTCTTTTTATTA
>CAIMKO010000476.1 GCA_903841915.1 uncultured Chitinophagaceae bacterium
GCCAACACCAATCTGCGTATTTATTTGATAAAGAATAGTATTGCCAATTTTGCAGATCAGTATAACTATGTTTTGCCGCTAAGTGCAGATAATAAAGACTATTCAATTGCTGTAAACGATTTTAAATCTGCAACAATTAACAGCAGCATCGATCTGAAAGATATCACACAAATTGTTTTTGCTTTTGAAGTAAAGGGAGGAGCATCCATCAATCTGAATGGCGCCATTGCGAATGTTCTTTTCAGTAAACAAACTGCGGATTATTACAACATCGCTAATGCCCTAGAGGTGCAGGCATTTCCCAATCCTTCTAATGGGCAATTTACAACGAGCTTTAAAGCAGATAAAGATGCATTGTTGACCTTAAGAATATTGGATGCAACAACCGGTAAGATAATATCAAGTAAAAATGTAAATGCAGTCAAAGGTGTCAATACTATTCCGGTTGAGATATCACAAAATGGTTTGCATCTGTATTTATTATCCCTTTTGGGTGATAGTGTGAACTATCAAATAAAGAAGATAATTGTCGACAAAAAATGATGCAACAATTATTGGTCAAATCGATCTTATCATTTCAATATGATCGATTCCGTCCTCATCGTATAAGTCACTGCTTTGTATAAACCCTAATGATTCATAAAATTTTTTCAGATACAATTGCGCACCGATCTTGATTGGAGATTCTCCGAATAGCCGATAACATTCTTTAATGGCAACCTGCATCAATTCTCTTCCTGCTCCTTTCTTTCTGAAAGCAGGAGAAGATACTACTCTGCCAATGCTCATTTCTTTGTATACCTTGCCGGGAGCAAACAATCTTGCAGAAGAAACTAAGTTTTCTCCATCGTAACCCATTAAATGAAGAGCGAATTGATCTTTATCATCCATATCTAAAAAAACACAGTTCTGTTCCACTACAAATACTTCGCTTCTTAAACGCAATATTTGATATAGCTCAATAGGAGTAAGGCTTTCGAAAGTTTTGGTTGTCCATTTATATTTTAAATGATGCATCATATTATTTTGATAAAGTGCAAATCTATTGTGAAGCTTGTAAAAAGCATGGCAGAACGGGTTTTATTTTGCAATTTTGCCGACTGAATCAGTTTATTGATTTATTTGTTGAATCGTGAGGATCAGTACAAGTCCCGATGAAATCGGGATGCCGACATATTCGGCATGATGCGACGTAAGTGACTATGAACAAAGAGAATGAGCTGACCGAATAAAATGTTTATCATGACAAAAAAGATTGCCATCATTGGTGCAGGACCGGCGGGATTGACCGCCGCTTATTTATTGGGGAAGGCCAAACAAGATGTAGTTGTGTTTGAAAAAGACCCGCATTATGTGGGTGGTATTTCAAGAACTGAAACATACAAAGGTTATAGTTTCGATATTGGCGGGCACCGCTTTTTTTCGAAGAGCAAGGAAGTGGAAGATTTCTGGACAGAGATCTTAAGTGATGAAATGCTCGAACGACCACGTAGCTCACGCATTTATTATAACCATAAATTCTTTGCCTATCCACTAGCAGCATTTGAAGCTTTACGTAAACTGGGGATTATTCAAAGCACTTTATGTGTGCTCAGTTATATGCAGGCAAAAATTTCCCCTGTAAAAAATCCAAATAATTTTGAGGATTGGGTTGTAAATCAGTTTGGCAGAAGATTGTTCAATATATTCTTTAAAACATACACCGAAAAAGTTTGGGGCATCCCCTGTAATGAGATTTCTGCCGATTGGGCTGCACAGCGTATCAAGGGTTTATCCTTGAGTAGTGCGATCTGGAATGCACTGTTCAAGCCATCTGCAAAAGACAGTGATAAGGACAAGATCATTAAAACATTGATCGATTCATTCCGTTATCCGAAGAAAGGTCCGGGTATGATGTGGGAGCGTTGTGTGGAAAAAAGTGAAGCACTGGGCGTGAAGGTTGAAATGAATACAGGGATTAATGAAATTCATTTGGCTGATGGTAAGTGGAGCGTGAAGACCAGCAATGGGGATAGCTTGGGGGGATTTGATTATGTGCTGTCATCAGCGCCGATGCGGGAATTGGTCGCATCAACCTATCCTAGATTTCCGGAGAAGGCTTTTAAGGCATCTCAGGATTTAAAGTATCGTGATTTTATAACGGTTGTATTGATCTGTAAGGATGAAGATGCATTTACTGATAACTGGATCTACATTCATGATCCGAATGTGAAAGTGGGAAGGATACAAAATTTTAAAAGCTGGAGCCCTTATATGGTGCCAGATCAAAGCATGGCTTGTTATGGTCTAGAATATTTTTGTTTTGAAGGTGATGGCATGTGGACCAGCAGTAACGAAAACTTGATTGACCTAGCCAAAAAGGAAATTGAAGAGATCGGGTTAACAAAGCAATCTGCTGTTGTGGATGGTTATGTTGTTCGTCAGCCGAAAGCATATCCCGTGTACGATCATTCTTATAAAGCAAATGTGGAAGCTGTAAGAGAAGCACTGAAAGGCTATCCCGGCTTGTATTTGGTAGGCAGAAACGGCATGCATAAATACAACAATCAGGATCACAGCATGATGACGGCAATGCTGGCTGCGAAGAATATCATTGCTGGCAATGAATTATATGATCTGTGGAATGTGAATGAAGATGCCGAATATCATGAAGGCGGAATGCGTGGAGTAGAAGAATCAGAAAAGATCGCGGAAAGATTGGTGCCGAGTTCAATTAAGAATTAATAATTTGAAATTAATAATTAAAGCCATCAAAAAAATTGATGGCTTTTTTATTTGTGATTATTCTTTAGCATTA
>CAIMKO010000477.1 GCA_903841915.1 uncultured Chitinophagaceae bacterium
GAACAGGTGTATCTGAGTAAATGAACAGTGAAAAGAAAAAACTGTAAAAGAAGATCCCTTTATTTACATCCAATATATTTTCAGAAATGGAAACCGTTGCAATCAGAACCATGAAACTTAAAAAAACGATATCCTTTTTTTTAATAGCTATACGTATTCCGAAGAAAATTGTAAATATATATATCAGAAATCCGATAGATCCTGATTTTATCATCAAACTAAGGTATTCATTGTGTGCATTGAGTTCTTTGAGATACGATACATACATTTTCTGAGAAAAATATTCTTGTTTTAAAGCATTGGTCTCCGTGCCGCTGCCATGTCCGACTAACGGAGATTGTTTTATGATCTTCCATGCAGCTTTCCATCTTTCCATACGGGGTTCTACGGCAGTTTCAATGCTTTTTGTATTCGACAAATCTGCTTTGGCATTCAAAAAATACCGTTCTTTAAAATCTCCCACTTTAAGAAGAAAGACAATGATACAAATGCAGAAAATCGAACTGGTCAGCATAAACTTCCAAAGCCTTTTTCCCCTGAATAAAATAAGCGGGAAAACAATATTCAAAATAATTAAGATGGCAAAAAATACAGATTTCGAAGAAAGCTGGATCAATCCGGCACTCAGTATAACAGTACTTATTCCATATAGCACTTTATGCAGGTTTTCTTTTTTTTCAATCAGCTGCTGTAGCATGAAAACAAGCGAGATCGTCAGGTACATAGAAAAATAGGTAGCATGTATATCTATTGGCTGTGAAAAATTATGATTGCCGAAAAGTGAAGAACTTAAAGCTGAAAGGGGAAGCTTATAATATTGAATGGTATGTATGGCATCAATAAACAAATACAAAGTTGTAACGGTACAAGCCATTGAAAACAGGAATAACAAATGTGACCGGTTTTTGCTAATAGAAATACTGCATAAGCAAAAAAGTAAGGGGAAAATGAAAATAGCGAGTTGTCTTGTTGTGTCGTCGATTGCCTGCGCTTTATCCGCAGAGTAGATCATGGAAACGATGCCCACCCAGAAAACGGATTGCAGGATGATCAATTTTTTATCACGGAGTAGACTCAGTTGTTCTTTCTTAAGATGAATCAAAAGGTGAATACCAAGGCTCAACAAAATAATTTCACTGTAAAATCTGTCAAATGGTAAAGTCATAAGAAAAAAAGCCAACAGCCAGAAGCTTATCTTATTTTTTGGAATCTCCTTCATTAAAATCACTTTTTTCATTGGTATCTATTTCCTTTAACGCATCGCTACAGTAAGCATCAATTCTTCATATTGTGAAATGATCTTTTGCCAGTTGAACTGATCGGTTATTTTTGAAAGGTTATTGTCTACCTTTTTCTCCTGTTCCGCTCTTTTCGTTGTCTCAATGATTCTTCGTACATCATTGGCATCAGAAAAATATAAAGCATCATTTTGCAAAACAGATTTATTAAACGGATTGTCATGTGCAGCAATCAAAGCCTTGCTAGACATCGCTTCCAGCAAAGACGGGTTAGTTCCTCCCACGCTGTGGCCATGAAAATATAGGTGTGAGAATGTGCGTAGTGTATGTATTTTTTGCGAATGAAAGATAGATCCTGTAAAAAGGATTCTGCTGTCATTTTTATATTTATGAACGATATATTTCCCAAACCTGTTTGAGATATCCCCGATCACAAGGAATTTTTTTTCTGAGTTCCCTAAATGCATCCCGTCTAAGACGGCTTCAATATTATTTTCAGGCTCCATCCTGGCCATTAGTAAAGAAAAATTTCTTTTTGTCAGGCAATAGTCAGCGAGTATTTTTTCGTCTTCATTGTTGTATTGTTCAGCTCCGTATGGAATATAAAGAATAGGGAGATCGTATTTATTGCTCAGATATTTCTTTATTTCCGGGGAATCAGCGATGAGATAGTCGCTTTTTTTTACGGCAAGTCCCTCTGCAAACTTCAGAAAACGTTTAACAGGTTTGCTGTATTTTGATCTTTTCCATTCCAAACCGTCCATATTGGTAATGCTAACCGCTTGTTTTGGCAAAAAGCTACCCCAAACAGAGCTGCTTGTATAGCCTAATTGAAGAATAATATCATAATTTCTTTTTCGGGCATCAAGAATACAATTCAGGTCATACACAAATTGTCCTGCAGTGCCGAGCATCTTTTCAGGATCAAAGCAGTGTATGATCTTTACTGCGTTCCAGCTATCTTTTTTAAAAGGATGTAAGTGAGAATTGTAGACAGTAACGCTATGGCCTCTTTCAGTTAGCCCTGCAGATAAATGTTCTGCAAATTGCTCGAACCCCCCGTAATGATTGGGTATTCCGCGCGTACCTAAGATTGCGATTCGTAATGCCATACTGTTGAGTTATATGTTAGTACGAATTTTTATTAGTGAAGTTGCCTGATGCTCAGAAATGTTAGGATCATTTAAGCGAACTTTCTACTTTTTTTATAGAGCCATTGAATCATATTTTCTGAAGAATAGCTTAATGCCAGTAATACATAATTGTCTAATCGTAACGGATAAGTGCTTATTGCTTTTTTGATATGCTCTCTTGCCTTTAAAGGCTCATGATTATTGATCAGATATTTCTTTCCGCACAATGCATGATAAGCACCTTTTTTAATTTTTTCAGTATTCTGACTTTTTATGATGGAGAGGAATTCATTACCCTGCATTTTTGTGATAAAGCCTTTTTTGATGATTTCTGTCTTTAACTTTCTGAATCTTCTACCGCGCCATTGTTCATCAATGGTAACAGAAGACGGACTGAATCGCACTTTAATCAAGGGCTCTGGAAAATTGCAAATTTTGCCAAATCCGCATAGACGTATCCAAAGGAGATAATCTTCAAAAGTATGCGCATCAACCGGATAGCCGCCACAACGCATCACAATTCCTTTTTTAAACATCACTGATGAATGCGTTAGTGGGCAAGCGGTATAAATTTCCCTCATGATCTCTTCATGTGTATGTCCTTTGCATTCAAAAACGCATAAGTGGTCTCCTGTTTCTGAAATATATACAGCATCACTGCCCACAATGATATAGTCTGGATTGGCGAGCAAAAAATCGAATTGCTTTTGGAGGCGATCTTTAAAGCAAATATCATCAGCATCGAACCTGGCGATATAATCAGCCCTTGCATGTTGCAGACCAATATTCAGAGCTGTAGAAATGCCTTTATTTTCCTGATCGATCATCCTGATTCTGGAATCGTGAAAAGAATGTATGATCTCTTTTGTTGCGTCAGTTGAGCCGTCATTAATGATCAATAATTCAAAATCAGCAAATGTTTGACAAAGCACAGATGCAATGGCCTCAGCAATATAACTTTCTGCATTATATGCCGGCATCAGTACTGTTATTGCGGGGGTCTTATTATTCATTTTCAAGCCTTTTTTTATTCAATGCTTCCTTCATATTCAAGAGTAAAAGCAGTTCAAAAAACACAACAATCGATAACTGCTCAAACCAGTATTCAACAACAAATGCCGAAGCCAACAGTAGGAATAATGGAATACCATAGGTAAGTTGCTTTCCGTTTTTTAAAAAGAACCCGAAATAGAATATGAAGAGCAGCAATATTCCTAGGACGCCATATTCACAGATCAGTTGATCGTATACTGAAGCAGGGTTATTCACCAATGAATGATATTTTATATTCTTGCTGAAAAAAAATAGAAACAGGTTCAGGTGATTCTCGAGAAAATCATTGTTGATATAAATAAATTTAGTGGGGTATCCTCCTGCGATTTTTAAGCCTGTTGTTCTGAATGCCAGTTTGGAAGAAAAATTACCCATGCCTGTGCCTGTAATTATTTTAAAAGGATGATCGCGGAAAAAAAGAACAGATTGTTTAAGTCCGATCGCTTTTCCGGGCAATGTTGCCGGATATTTATTTGGGGAGGAAGTTCCGCCTTCTTCATGTGTATTGGAGAATGAGATCAGTTCTTTTTGCACAAGGCTGGTATCCTTACGGCTTTGGAAAGTCGCTGTATGAATACTATCCCCCGGTATCAGTGGTTTTTCAATGGCAGTGCTGCTTTTTACAGGGGCGATAGTTGTATGAATACCCTGTTTATTGAGCACTATTCTACTTAAGCTATCTAAATAGCACTTAGCGATCTTTTCTTTTCTTTCGTCAACTGTCAGGATACTATCCGGTTGTTCTGTAATGGGAATTGCTGAAAGAATCGCCGAATGTTTTATTTGTTGTTTCGGGCTAAATATTTTATTAAAGATCTCCTGCGAATAGAGATTGTTTTGCGGGGATACTTTTACCATCTGAATGATGATCAAAACAGTGCAAATAACAATAATGCTTTTCTGGTCCCGGTCTGTTTTGAAAATGAATAGATAAACAAATAAAAGTAGCAACGTAAGATTGGTAAAATTGCTTCCCGTTAGCAGCAAAGTGATCATACAAACCAGCAGCATGCTGATATTCTTCCTGACTAAAAAATAGACAACAGCAAAAGCATTGAGAATGGCATTGGTGGTAGACACATCAAAAGTTATTCCACGAACATAATCTCCGGTGCTGATAAAATATTTCTGATATTGACCCTGGTATAAATATGGATTGATCTCTTTTATTTCCCAGATAATGGGTATGAATGTAAACAGCGAAGCCATCGTATTAATAATGAAGAAAGCTTTAATGGTGTTATGTAAGGTTTGTGCATCATTTTTTTCTACAAACAGTTTTATCTGATGGATCGCTAAGATGCATAATAACCAATAACCGCTTCCTGTAAAAAAAGCAATGCTGTAATTGAGATCGGCAAAACCCTTATAGACGATAAGGTTAATCAATGCAACACCGATGATCAATGGATAGAAAAGCGGAAGCCTGCTGTCTTTTAGTTTAAAACCGAACTTGAAGTCTTGCTGCAGTATGTAAATAAGAATGATCGCAGCAACTTTCACCACAAGTTTCACATTCAGAAACAATAGCAGAAAAAGCAAAAGCTTCCAATCGATCTGAGACAATATTTTTTGAATAGAGAGAACACTCTTTTTAGTGTTCATATTGCGATTATTTACGGGTTAATACTGCTTTTATGTGGCATCGGTTAGAGAATACGCAAATAAGAGGCCGAGGTTGCCTATTCACTTCTCTGATACTGTATTCATTTGGCTGCTTTTTTCTTCGTTTTTAAAAGGCGTAAAGCAACCTTTTTAGCGGATGGTCGTATTGATTACAAATCTCTTTTCAGATTTGGAGGATATTAAGCAAATAATTGAGGACAGTATAGCCAATAATCAAAAAGCGCAGAAACTGCTCTATGAGAATTATTATGGGTATGCCCTGAAAATCGTGTTCCGATATGTTTACCGGTACGAAAAAGCCGTGGATATTGTTAATGACGGGTACGTTAAGCTATTCAGGAATATTAGTAAATTTCAGTTTGGCCAACCGGAACATACCGAAATGATGTTAATGGGTTGGATAAGGAAGATCATGATCAATACGGCGATCGACCATCTCAGAAAAAATAATTTTTTGCCTGAGATCGGTGCCATTGAAGAAAATATCTGGATTGAAGACAGAAGTCAGTCCGCGGATCAAAACGTGCTATATAAAGAATTGGTCAGTCAGATAAAAAGATTGCCTCCTTCCTATAGGGCAGTGTTCAATATGTATATCATTGATGGCCTAACTCATCAGGAAATAGCCAATCATTTAGGAATTTCTGTTGGAACGTCTAAATCAAATTTATCAAAGGCTAGAGATATACTACAACGTTATGTATTAAAATCAAATGAGAAAATTGCAGTATGCAGAGTGTAAATGACGATATGGATGATCTGTTTCGCAGGGCTTCGGAAAACTATCCTTTGAATATGAATAGTGCTGATTTTAATAAGGTATTAGAAGGGTTGCAAGAAACGGATGGTTATGGTTCTGCATATGAAAAGAGCAAAAACGGATCCGCTCGTAAATTTTTATGGTTATTTTTATTGTTGCCGCTGATGTGGATTTGCAAGGGTAATGATATTGATAAGGGGCAAAGTAAGATCGCTACTCAAAATACAGCAACAAGTCAGCAGTTAAACAAAAAAAGTGCAAATGCGCAATTACAGCAGGAAGTAGGGGAAAATAAAATAAATGCTGACAGGTCTGCAATGCATTCAGATGGAAGAATAGATGAAAAGATATCCGAAAAGGTTCATTCCTCCGGTTTGGAAGCGCATCATTCTTTTATCGAAGATCCCTCTCTTGAAGTATTCGAACAGATACCCGATCCTTCTTCCCGAAAGAAAGAAAGATCGGCTGTTATCATTGATAAAATTGAAAATAAAAGTAGTGATCTTATAAATCAGAATGCAACCGGTATAATAAATTCAGAGCAGGAAAATATTGCCAATAATCAAGCTGGTATTGATTTTAAACTGGATCATTCAGGAGAAAAGATCGCTGAAATAGAAACCGGAAGTCATCCGGATAATTTGAACCAAGAAGGTCATCAGCAAGCAATTACAAACACAGAGAAGAGTAAACGAGAGAAAAGGCTATACATTGGACTAACAGCCGGGCCTGATCTTAGCATGGTAAAACTTCAATCGGTTAATAATATTGGGATCAGTAAAGGAATTATTGCTGGATTTCAGTTAAATAAAAGATTAAGTTTAGAAACAGGTATTATATGGGATAAGAAGTATTATTATACGGATGGACAGTATTTCAGCACTAAGAATCTAACATTGCCCTCCACTGTAAAAATAGAAAGCCTGAATGGCAATTGCAATATGCTCGAATTACCCCTTTCTATCCGTTATGTCTTTAAGTCTTCCGCAAAAATAAAATGGACAGGTTCTCTTGGATTTTCATCGTATCTAATGAAGAATGAGAGTTATGAATACATGTATAATAATAGCGGATCAGTCTATCAACGAAACAAAACATATACAACTGCTTCAGAATTTTGGTTTTCTGCCATGAACCTAAGTGTTGGGTACAACAGAAAATTAGGCAAGATTGCCGATCTGCGTATTGAGCCTTATTTAAAAATACCCTTGAGAGGAGTAGGTATTGGCGAATTGCCATTAACCAGTGCAGGCATTACGATTGGGCTGACCAGAAAAATATTTTAGCTATAGTTGCTAACCTCTACGTTTTCAATGACTAGAACATTTGTAATTCTGACTCCCGGTTTTCCTGCTGATGAAAGCGATTCTACTTGTTTACCATTCATTCAATCTTTTGTGCTATCTGTAAAAAGGGAGTATTCTGACATGAATGTGATTGTATTGACATTTCAATATCCTTTTGCCAAAAAGGAATATCATTGGAATGGAATGAAGGTATTGGGTTTTGGAGGAGAGAATAAAGGTGGTTTTTTTAGAGTAATAGTTTGGCTGCAGGTTTGGAAGCGGTTAAGCAAAATAAGAAAGGAAAATAATGTGATCGGATTATTAAGTTTTTGGCTGGGAGAATGCGCATTGATAGGAAAATGTTTTGAAAAAAAATATTCTATACAACATTATTGCTGGTTGCAGGGCCAGGACGCCAGAAAAGGAAACCGCTATGTAGGTTTAATGAAGCCGAAGTCAGATGAAATAATTGCGTTATCAGATTTTTTAGCAGCTGAATTTTACAGGAATTATGCTATTCCCATTCCTTTGGTGATCGAAAGCGGGATCGATATTTCCCTGATAATAAAAGAAAATGAAAAACGCGATATTGACATTTTAGGGGCCGGATCCTTGATTGCCTTAAAACAATATGATCTTTTCATAGAGATCATTTTTGAACTTCGGAAAACGTTTCCTTCACTTCGCGCTGTGATCTGTGGTAAGGGCCCGGAAAAAGTGAAATTAGAACAGCTGATCGAAAGATTTGAATTGCGCGACAACATTATTTTAGCGGATGAAGTCCCGCATGCATCTGTTTTGCAGTTGATGCAGCGTTCCCGGATCTTTTTGCATACTTCAATCTATGAAGGATACAGTACGGTTTGCGCTGAAGCTTTATTTGCTTCCGCAAAAGTGATCAGCTTTTGTAAACCGATGCATCATTTAATTGAAAATTGGGATATTGTACTGGATAAAGATGAAATGATCGGACGATGTAAATCAATACTGGAAAATGATCAGCTCCAATTCAATTCTGTGATCACAAACCCCATCAATGATATTGCAGGAAGGATGCTGCGCTTATTCGGGGAATAAGATTGTAAGCATTTTCTGACAGCGGATCAGGAACTCATCAGTTTATTCATTTCAGAAAGATCAGAAAGTTTTAGTTGACCCGTGATCCATTGCAGTAAAAGAAATAAACCAAGTGATCCGGACAATGAGAGAAATAATGCGTTATCAAACCAGTAATGAAAAAGATAGCCTGAGATCAAAGCCGTTATTACTGAAATGAGTAAGGGCTTAAAGATATGTCTAGCCTCAATCTCGGGTATACGGTATACATATAGGATCAACTGAACCAATAGTGCCAGTATATAAGCAACAGCTGCGCCTTCATTGCTGAATAAGGGAATGAATATAATATCGCCGGCAAGATTGATGCAAAATGTTATGCTGAAGATCCAGAATATTATTTTCAATTGACCTTTGGCGAAAAGAATACTCCATAAAAAATTGGTCAGGTACAAAAATGGAAGACAGAGTGATAATACTAAAATGGTGGTTGAATTAACGGCCCCGTATTTTCCTTTTGTAATAAAATCGATGGCGGGTACCCAGCAAATATTCAGCAGCAAGATGCTGAAAAATACAATTCCCATTTCAATACGAACGATTGGATAGAATGCTGCGATTTGCCTCTTTTGTTTAATTAGTCGCGTAAATGTTGGCAAGAGTAGTGGAGCAATAACAATGAGCGGGAGGGTTGCCATTTCAAATACTTTGTAGGCAAAGCTGTATTCTGCAAGCTTTGCAGCAGATAATATCAGGCCAATGAAGATCCAGTCAAATCTCGCCATTGCCGAGGTGAAAAGAACAACGCCGATCTGAGGCATCGATTCTTTGAGGAGTGCGATATACTCTTTTTTGAGTAAGCCGTATTGTAGATGAAGCCCGATATTTTTTTTGTATAGCATAATACAAACCAATAATTCAGTAAGATCACCCGACACAAAAATGATCACCACTGTCTGGATTGATACCACATGCATGTATGCGGCTATCAGTAATGCTATTCCTCTGATGATGTTGGAACAAACAGACATAAGCGCCAGCCAGTGAAATTTTTCCAGTCCACTGACTATCTGTTTAAAAGGTGTGGAAATGAAGATCAACAATTTACCCAAACCAATAACTAGCAAGAGATAAAAACGAATATCGGTCTTCGGAAAAATGAAATAACTGATGCCAATCATTGCATAAAATAAAATGCCGGCATATAATACATGAAAAAGATAAAGTGATAATAAGGAGGCTGTATTTTTCCCTTCTGCTATTTTCCTAACGATCACTTGATCTATGCCGAATGACAAAATATTAAATGCGGTAAGCAAAACTGCCAGGCACCAGTTGAATTGCCCGAAGATATCTTTACTGAATTGAGTAGAGAGGACATAAAAAATGATCAAACCAAAAACTTGATTGATTATTTGCTGAACGGTATTTGCAGAAATGTTTTGAATGAATTTCCCTTTCATCGGTTATCGGCGCGTTTAATTACCATGTTGCCGTTTTGTTTTTTGCATGATTGGAAATATTAAAGTTCCGGGAGATATTGAATCCAAAATATATTCCCCCATTGCCCCAGCTATCCGTTGTTCCGCCAATATATTGTGATTCTGCCATTCCCTGTGAATTGGTCATCACTAATTGAAAAACATGCCCGCCCGTTTCAATATCCCATCCTACTGAGAATGAATTATAAACGGTGGTTGAGACCACCTGGTTTGGTAATAAATAATTATATTCTGCATTAAGGCTCATCCGTTTACTGAGCTTCATTCTTCCGCCAAATCCAAATGAAAAAACATCATTTTTGTCTTTTATGGTAGGAACTAAATTGTAATGCAGATAGGTAGGTGCAATTTGTATAGATAATGAAGGACTGAATTTTCTGGCTATCAATACTTGCCCTATATAACTTGTTCGGTAGGTTGAGTTCAGGTATGGTTTATCAGGATAGTTCAAAGTATAATAATTGATGATGCCCAGGATCGTTGCCGATATCGGGGTTTGGTTTGTTCCGTCAGTTTGCCTGAATAGTTTATATTTCGCATAACTGTCAAAAGTTTTTTGATAAGAACTTCTCCCGATGCCAACAGTAAAGCGGTTTGTGATCCCATAGTCAAGTCCTAAACGCAGCGTGGCATTATCCAGGCCGAAAAGATTATAAGCCCCGCTGTTCAATTGCCCAAAGCGGTGTTGAATTACAAAACTCAAAGCCCCTGCAGCAATGCCTTCAACGGTTTGCATATTGATGACATGAGTTGCCTTAAATGTGCCGGTTACAAAACTTTTGGTTTTATTGGCCGACATGGAATCACTCAGCATATTCAAGAGCGAATTGTCCTGAGCATTTGTTCTGCATATGCTTGCTGTAATAATTAGCAATAGGACTGTTTTTTTAAGCATCATTATTTTATTTAGGATTACACTCTACTTTAACGATAACCATTATTTCTTTTGCGATCTTTTCACGAACAACTGATGGTATCGTGATATTAAAATCTTCCGGCTTCACTTTGAATTGTGCCTTTCCAAGGATCTTCCCTGCTTTTACTTCAAGTACAGCGGCAGTTTCAACGGGCTTTGTTGTATTGTGAAAGAAGAGTTGCC
>CAIMKO010000478.1 GCA_903841915.1 uncultured Chitinophagaceae bacterium
CAGCTGATTCAAGGGTGGTTTTTGCCAGCAATTCAGCTGAATCCTGAGTTGATTTTGCCAGCAGGTTTGCCGAATTTGTGGATGTTTCGGCCAATAAAAGGTTGGCATCGGCCAGTTCCTTAATAATGTTATCCGTTATTAAGCTGGTTTCAGCTAGGAGCTTGATATTGTCGCTTAATTGTTCTGCGACCAGGTTGTTTTCTGGTTTTTCTTCCATTTTTACCAATGATTTTTCTTCTGGTTTCATATGCTGGTTGGGGGTGTTTTTAATCTGTGTTTTTTTTATATAAAGTCTAATAATTTATTTCACAAACATTTTTAAGTTCTTCGTTTGGCTTTAAATAATGAGAGAACATTTTCCAGAAGGCTATTTTTCTTTCCTTTAGTGATTTCATATATCGGTTGTGTGTGATTCTCTTTCTCATGAACCACCATGCCCTTTCTATTGCGTTTAGTTCTGGGCTATAAGGTGGTAGGAAAAACAATTCCAGTTTTTCTTGTTTTATAATCCATTGCTGGAGTTTCTTTGCATGGTGGTAAGCCACATTGTCTAGTACTAGCAGTATTTTCTTGGCTGACCTGTATTCCCAAAGAACCTTTTTCAGATGTTTTTTGAACGTTTTTTGGTTGCCGTGGTCTGCAAAGTTCACAGTGATCTGCCCAGTCCCATAATTATAGCTCCCGAACACGGTCTGCCTTTCCCGTTTCCGCTGCTTGGCATCTATTTTGGGCTGGACTCCCTTTTGGCCCCATTTGTAATGTACTGTTGCAGTGTTCGAAAGGGAAATCTCATCCTCGAACAGAACAACCATTTCAGGGTTTTCTAAGAGTTTTTTTTAAAGCCTCCTTGAATTCTTCCTGCTTTTCTGGATCGGCCTCAGGATACACACCCTTGGCTTTCTGATAACTGAGGCCAAGCTCTTTGAGCAGTACATAAATACTGCTACGCTTGTATTCGACGTTGAAACTGGCCTTTATCCAATCCCTCAGCATTGGCCCGGTCCAGGTTGCCGAATTGTAGCCATATTCAGAAGGAAGTTCGGTCTTGATTAGTTCTCGGAGCCTGTCCATTTGTGCCTCTGTCAACAAAGGCGGTCGGCCAGGATGTTCCTTGTCGTGCAGGCCCTCAACACCTTCTTTCTCGAAACGGTGCACCCAATTGGTTATCTGCTTGAAGCTTGTATGGTAAAGTTCTTCCAATTTCCGACTTGATCTGCCCAAGGCAACTTGGTGGACTGCATAAAGCCTGATACCGATCGTATATCGGTCATCGCTGTTGATCATTTTGGCAATATCTTCTGCTGAATAGCCAACTACTTTCAAAACTGGTCTTCCCATAGCATTAAGTTTTTCTGCAAACTTAATGCTATTTTGTGTAATTTATAAATAGACTTTATATAAATTCAATGTCCTGCTAAAATGCTCTTAAAAAACCAATCGACGCACCTCCCAAAACGATCAATGATCAACTAACAACGATTAACGAAATTAGCCATTCATCGAAATAAGGAATTCCTCGTTGTTCATGGTATTTTTCATCCGGTCAAGCAAGAAATTCATAGCTTCTTCAGGATTCATGTCTGACAAATGTTTACGCAAAATCCAAACTCTTTGCAATGTATTTTTATCTGTAAGCAGATCTTCCCTTCTTGTACTTGAAGCCGGAACATCAATGGCAGGATATACCCTTTTGTTGGATAATTTACGATCTAGTTGAAGCTCCATATTACCGGTACCCTTAAACTCTTCGAAAATTACCTCATCCATACGGGACCCAGTATCGATCAATGCTGTAGCAATAATGGTGAGTGATCCGCCGTTTTCAACATTTCTGGCTGCACCAAAAAAGCG
>CAIMKO010000479.1 GCA_903841915.1 uncultured Chitinophagaceae bacterium
AATGCACCTGCATACAGGAGCGTAACCTTTTTTTTATCTCTGACCAAAGTACCTTCCATATTCAGCTTATTGAATAAAGAAAAGCTGACATTTTTTATACTTACCTCTGTTCCTAATTCTGCGGATAGCTTTGAGGTGGCAAATTGCAGCAGCCAATTCTGAACCACGTTTATTTGTATGGCAATAAATGCCAACAAAAAGAGGGCAACAATGCTTAAAAGGGTGTAACGCAGTATTTTAAAAAATCTCTTCAGTCTGATTGACTTTAATATGGTAAAAATAACGGTAAACTACCTTAGTTCAAATTCAATACCAAACTATTTACAGAGCTAAAATTGTTTTCGGTTGTTAAAACTGTTCAAAAGAAGGCAGAACTGCTATTGAGTTGTTAAATCATATCCTTAAAATGTATCCGAAGTGGAGTTTTTCAATGAAGCCACTCTTTGATTTAGGGGAAAGCAATGGTGGCATTCGAAATGGATTAACCTTAAAATAGTGATTGAATCATTTTCAGTGAGACTTCAGTAAAATCCTTTACGATAATATCGGCTTGATATAACGCATCATTTTGATGTGTGGTGCTTAATGCGATTGTTTTAAAACCGGCAGTTTTTGCCGATTGTAGGCCTGCAACTGCATCTTCAAAAGCAATACATTGTTCAGGCGGAAAGTTCAATGCTTTTGCAGCAAGCTGGTAAATTTCAGGGTGGGGTTTTCCATACGAAATATGTGTACTGTTTATGATCGTTTTAAAATATTTCTCGATGGGGATATTTTGCAGCATGAATTCAATATTCACAGGAATACCGGAAGTCGCAATGACCATCGGGATATTTTTTTGATACAATATATCTAACACAGCAATTAATCCTGCAACAGGTTTTATATGAGGCTGATAAATTTCTCGGTACAAAGATTCTTTTTCATTTGTGTAATAATGCGTTTCCTCTTCTGTTAGGTTGGGGTGAAAAATATATTTTAAGACATCAGCGTTTGTCTTTCCGTTAAAGTGTTCTATGAATTCTTCAGTAGTAAAACTTCTGTTCCTTCGTTTATAAAACTCCTGCCAGGAAAGGATGTGATAATAATTGTTATCAATAATTGTCCCGTCAAGATCAAAAGCAACCCCAAAATTATAATCATTCATTTTACGGTTGTTTGTGTATGCCTTTTTTAATGCCTTCATTGTATTCTTTACTGGCACCTTTCGCTTTTGGAATACTCAACGATCTCCATTCTTCATTGCGAATCAGCTTTCCTATATATGCGATCTGGCCAACATGGTAGGGATAGTGTGCAAGTTGCCGAAGAATGGCATCCATGACCATCAGGGGCTCTGTTCGAATGAAGATCACTTTCTTCAGGTCTTCTTCCTTTAAATTTCCGAGTGTGGTTAAAAGACAATCCCATCCTGCATTCCAGAAAGAAATAAAATCCTGTTTGCTGCATTGCATCACTTCAAATTCTTCATCACGTTTGCGCCATTCTTTCTCACCGTCTTCGGTTAGGAAATTGGTCCAGCGGCTCATCATATTACCATACAAATGCTGAATAATGATGGCAATGGAATTACTTTCAGTTGATGGTTGATAAAAAAAATCTTCTTCTTTCAGCTGATCAAAGGTTTTATCTCCCAGATCTTTATAATTCTTAAAACGTTTGATGGCATTTTGTAAAAATTCTTTTTCGAATGACATACTAGTTATTTATGATACACAAATTGTTAACCGGATCAATCATCTATTGTACAGAGCACTTGTATTTCCAGTGATATAAGATTAAAATCCCGAAACAGAATCATCGCCCCTTTTATCAGCAGCAACTTCTCGTTTTCCGTTTGCTAAAATTCGAATCACTTCTGTTCTTCCGATAGCGCCTCGCTCAGAGACCTTGTAACCCATTGATTGCAATTCTTTCTTTACATCTTCATTAAAACCTTTTTCGAGCATCACTTCATCCGGCATCCATTGATGATGGAATTTTGGTTTGTTAACCGCATCGGTTGCATTCATACCAAAATCAAGAATATTCACCAGTGTTTGAAATACAGAAGTTGGAATAGTAGTACCTCCCGGAGTTCCTGCAACAATTAATGGTTTTCTGTTTTTATCAAGTACCAGTGTTGGGGTCATGGAACTCAGCATTCTTTTACCGGGCTGAATTGCATTGGCTTCTCCACCTAATGCGCCATACATATTTGCCACTCCTGGCTTCACACTAAAATCATCCATTTCGTCATTCATGATAAAACCGGCACCTGCAACAACTGTCCTGCTTCCATAGGAATTATTTAATGTAGTGGTAATACTGATCATATTTCCGTATTGATCAATGATGCTGATATGCGTTGTTTCTTCACTCTCTTTGATAATTCCTGCTTTGATGTCTTTACTTGGTGTGGCTTTGTTTGAATCATAATCTGCCATTCTGTTTTTGATGTAAGCATCACTCGTCAATGTCTTCACAGGCACTTTCCAGAAATCAGGATCACCCATAAACTCAGCCCTATCTGCATAAGACCTTCTTTCTGCTTCCACCATCAACTGAACAGATTTGGTTGATTGAAAACCGTAAGAAGCCAATGGTCTCTTTTCCATCATTTTCATTAACTGCCAAACTATTAAACCACCACTGCTGGGCGGCGGCATTCCAATAATAGTATTTCCTTTATAATTAAATTCCAAAGCATTTCTTGTTCTTACTTTATAATTTTTTAGGTCTTCCAAGGAAATGATTCCACCTCCTTTTTTCATTTCTTCAACGACCAGTTCTGCAGTCTTGCCTTCATAAAAACCTTTCTGGCCATTATCCCGAATGCGTTTCAGGGTTTCTGCAAGATCTTTTTGAATCAATGTATCACCTGCTTTCCATCCTTGCCTACCGGCAGGCAGGTTATTCTCCTTTACAAAAGCGGAAGCACCTGTACTGTTTTTTGTCAGAGATTCTCTGACAGAATTCAATGCTGCAGCTTCTCTTTCTGTGATACAATAGCCAAACTCAGCCAGCTCAATGGCAGGCTGAATCAATATTTTAAAAGGAAGTTTTCCATGAAGTGCAGTTGCAAATAATCCCGCAACAGTACCGGGAACACCGCTTGCCTGATGTCCGAATTGCGACAGTAATGTTTGTGCATTACCATTCTTATCCAAATACATATCTCTCGAAGCCTTGGATGGTGCCGTTTCCCGATAATCAAGCGCAAGATTCTTGCCATCGGCTTTTCTGGCCACTAAAAAACCACCGCCGCCAATATTGCCGGCATTGGAATAGACCACAGCCAAAGCCAATTGTGTAGCGACAGCTGCATCAAAAGCGTTGCCGCCTTGTTTCATCATCTCTGCGCCAACAGCGCTTGCCAATGGATGCGCACAGGCCACGGAAGCGTGATCAAATGTGTTTGATTTTACACTTGTGTAATGATAGGGGTCAATTGCTTTATCCGCTCCAATAAGTTTGGAAGTAGATTGGGCAGTAGCGCTGAACTGCCATGCCAACAGTAAACTGCTTAAAATGATTCTTTTCATATAGCCAAGTTAAGGATTTATAGAAACACTGAAAATCAAATAATTAAATTATGATTTAAAAATATTCATTTAAAAAAATATGCATGAATACGAATAGTTGATATATTGCATTTGTCTGCATATATGACTCTTTTTAAGTGAGACCAATATTTATCAACTTAAAAAGATGGGTATGAAAAATTGTATCCTGTTTTTATGGTGTTTATCACAATTCTTCTATGTTAAAGGGCAATATGCCTATACAACAGCCGGGGTTGTATATTTTCAAAATTTTGATGGATTGCCCAATTCGGGTGCTGCAAGTGCATTTCCAATTACGGGGGCAGGACCTTTTGATCTTAGTGCAAGTCCAATAAGTGGAACAAATCTTACCGGGTGGCAATTTTATAAAACTGGCGGCAGTGGTTCCAATGCGGTTTTTGCAACAGGAACGGGTAGTAATAACAATGGCGATGTATACAGTTTTGGCAGCAGCGGCTCAACAAACAGGGCATTGGGGTCATTACCTACCAGCGGTGCAACTTATGCGATCGGCTTTTTGGTAACGAATAATACAGGAACAACGCTTAATGCGTTTACAGTCAGTTTTGCTGCTGAGCAATGGAGAAACGGTGGGTCAAACAGTTCTAACACATGGACTTTCAAATACAAAATTGGTTCCTCACTTTCAAATATCAATCAAGCTTCATTAAGTACTAATGCCAATCTCAATTTCTCTTCAGTAATTTCCTCTGCAAGTATTGCCGTATTAGATGGAACTGCATCGGCCAATCAATCAGTACGATCATATACGATAAGCGGTATCACATGGAACAATGGTGATCAATTACTATTGCGGTGGGATGATGCAGCACACAGCAATAGTGATGCGATGGCTATCGAAAATTTTAGTTTTGCAGCTTATACATCTTCATCCAATATCTATACCTGGTCAGG
>CAIMKO010000480.1 GCA_903841915.1 uncultured Chitinophagaceae bacterium
CGATCAAGTCCATATCAGCCATGCTTAAACCTGCGCGTTGCAAGGCTTTTAGAGATGCCGGAACGGGACCAATACCCATGATGGAAGGATCAACACCCGCGACTGCAGTACTCAATACCCGCGCCAATGGTTTCAATGAAAACTGCTTGACTGCCTCCTCACTTGCCAGCAATAATGCAGATGCACCATCATTGATGCCGGATGAATTTCCTGCAGTCACTGTTCCATTTTTAGCAAATGCAGGTTTCAATGCTGCTAATTTTTCCAAAGAGGTTTGACGGGGATGTTCGTCTTTATCAAAGCAGACAGATTGACCATTTTCAATGATATCGACGGGAATGATCTCTTCATTCCATTTTTTATTTTCTAGCGCTGCAAAATATTTTTGTTGTGATGCGAAGGCGAATGCATCCTGTTCCTCTCTTGAGATATTCCATTGCTTTGCTACATTCTCTGCCGTTTCACCCATCGAATAAGGATGATATTGTTCCGTTAATTTTTTATTGATGAAACGCCAGCCCATGGTCGTATCAAAAGTTTCCGCTTTTCTACTCCATGCTGTATCAGCTTTTGCTGTAACAAAAGGCGCTCTCGTCATACTCTCCACACCACCGGCTATATAAAACATTCCCTCATTGCATTGAATAGCCCTTGCAGCATCCATAATTGCCTGCAAACCGCTTGCACATAATCTGTTCACGGTAATACCGGCAACCGTTACAGGAAGACCGGCCAGTAAAGCCGCCATTCTGGCCACATTGCGGTTATCTTCCCCAGCTTGATTGGCCGCACCTGCTATTACATCTTCGATCCTGTTCACATCAATGGAAGGGTTTCTTCTGATCAAAGAAGCGATCACCAATGCCAATAGATCATCTGGCCTCACAGCAGACAATTTACCACCCCATCTGCCAATGGGTGTTCTTACTGCATCAATGATATAACAAGCTTTCATATGAGAATTAATTGGGAACTGCAAAGATTAATACAATTCTGCTGCATCGCAAAAGCACTTATGCGCAAAACCTTACTTTTGCCCCATGTCCACTCTTACAAATATTCGTGACCTTTCATTAGAGCAATTGGAATCCTATTTCGAATCTATCGACGAAAAGAAATTTCGTGTAAAACAGGTCTACGAATGGTTATGGCAAAAACATGCTTTCAGTTTTGATGATATGACCAATCTCAGCAAAGACCTGCGCAGTAAACTTTCTGCTGATTTCTCATTTCCTGTACTAAAGACTGATACGGTTCAAACAAGTGATGACGGAACCATCAAAAGCAGATTCAAGACCTTTGACGGTCATGCCATCGAAGGGGTTTTGATCCCCACAGAAGAAAGAAAAACAGCTTGTGTTAGCTCACAGATCGGTTGCAGTTTGAGTTGTAAATTCTGTGCCACGGGTTATATGGACCGAAAAAGGAATCTGAATTTTGATGAGATCTATGATCAGGTGGTATTGATCAATCAGCAAAGTGAAAAGAATTATGAAAAGAAATTAAGCAATATTGTTTTCATGGGTATGGGCGAACCCCTACTCAATTACAATAATGTGCTGAAAGCTATTGCAAAAATTACTGCTGAAGACGGATTGTTCATGAGTCCGAAAAGAATTACTGTTTCAACAGCAGGCGTTGCCAAGCAAATAAAAAAATTAGGAGATGATAAAGTACGTTTCAAATTAGCATTATCGCTTCATGCGGCAAATGATAAAAAAAGAAACGAGATCATGCCTATCAATGAGACCAATAATATCCAGGAATTGATCGAAGCATTGAATCATTTTTATAAACAAACCGGCAATGAGATAACCTTCGAATATATTCTGCTGAAAAACTTTAATGACTCACAACAGGATGCCGAAGAACTCATTAAGATCTATCGTCAGGTTCCTGCCGATCTGGTCAATATCATTGAATACAATCCCATAGATGCTTTTCAATTCACCAAGCCGGATGAAGAAAGCATTCAGAATTTCATGGGCCATCTTGAAAAGAACAGGGTGAATGCCAGACTGCGTCGCAGTCGCGGTAAGGATATAGACGCAGCATGCGGACAATTAGCCAATAAAAAATAAAGGCTTACTACTGCTATACTGTATCGTCACCGATTTTATCAGGGTTTCACCTATAATGGCTGCTACAAGCGGCAAATATTTTATTTTGGTTAAACTTAGCTATTGTGGCAAAGTCAGTATACCAAACTAAAACCCCCAACATGAAAAGATCCATATTATTAAGCATCAGCTTATTCGCAATGATCTGCATTGTCAATGCGCAGAATCCCCCGAACGATAATGGCCAACATTTTCGCAAGCCGCCGAAGGATAGCAGTTTCAGGAAAGATCATCCCGGAAAGCCTGAAAATTTCGCTCAAGGCAATCGCCCTCCGAGAGACCAATTCAATCAGGATTTTCCCAAAAAAGGCAAAATGGGAATGCTGGCAGCATTGCACCCCAGTCCCGAACAAATAAAACAGGGAAAGGCGATCAATCAAGATTTTCATAAACAATTAGCCGAATTACAGAAGAATGATAAAATTTCTCTGGGCGAATACAAGACCAAATTAGCGGCATTACACAAAGACCGTAAGACTAAGTTATTGGCATTGCTGACCGACAAACAAAA
>CAIMKO010000481.1 GCA_903841915.1 uncultured Chitinophagaceae bacterium
AAACGAATTCAACGCCAAACCCTATGCAGAAATCAACAACAGCTATGGTTCTTTCAATACATGGAAGAATACCATCAAAGTTGGTAGTGGCTTGCTGGGGGGGCATTTCACAATTGATGCAAGAGTCAGCAATATCACCAGCGATGGCTATATTGACAGAGCAACCAGCAGCCTTCAATCGTTTGCTTTTTCAGCAGCCTATATCAATAAAAAATCGTCCCTGCGTTTTAATATTTTCACAGGCAAAGAAAAAACCTATCAGGCATGGTATGGGGTTCCCGATTATTTATTGGCAACAGATAGAACGTATAATCCTGCCGGAACAGAAAAGCAGGGAACACCTTACGATAACCAGACTGATAATTATAAACAGGATCATTATCAATTATTCTTCAATCATTCATTCAATAGTAAATGGAGCTTTAATGCAGCAGCATTCATGACTTTCGGTCGTGGTTATTATGAAGAATATAAAGCCGATCAGGCATTTACGGATTATGGAATGCCTTCCATCGGAAATAATCTGACAGACCTGATCCGTCAACGCTGGCTGAGTAATTATTTTTACGGATCAATCGCCTCATTACAATACAAACATAAAAATGATGAATTAACCATTGGTGGCGGATGGACTAAATACAATGGCAGCCATTTTGGAGATGTAATATGGACTCAGCAATATATCACAGTCAACAATTTTGAATACTATAATTATCCTGCATTTAAAACGGATGGTAATATGTATGCAAAATGGCAGCACAAACTAAATACAAAGTTTCAAACCTATGCAGATCTTCAATACCGCCATGTGTATCACAGTATGAGTGGCTTTGAAGGCAATGAAAATTTGGATATCGCAAGAACTTTTGATTTTGTAAATCCAAAAGCAGGGATCACTTATTACAATAACGGTTTGCAATTGTTTTTAAGTTATGCATTGGGTCAAAAAGAACCTAACAGAGATGATTTTCAGGCAAGTCCTTTGCAGCAACCTTCCGCAGAAAAAATGCATGATATTGAATTCGGCATCGAAAAGAAAAACAGCAATTACCATATTGGTGCAACAGCATATTATATGCTGTATAAAGATCAATTGGTGTTGACAGGAAAGATAAATGACGTAGGATCTTATACCAGGATCAACGTTCCCAATAGTTACCGTTTGGGCATTGAAGTCCAGGGCGGTTATGTTTTTTCGAAATGGATGAATATCAATGCCAACCTTAGTTTCAGCAAAAACAAAATAAAAGATTTTACAGAGTATCTGGATAATTGGGATACCGGAAATCAGGACGCAGTTATTCATCACAATACCGATATTTCTTTTTCACCCTCCGTTATTGGCGGCGCAACTATTAATGTTTTACCCATAAAAAATCTGGAATTGAGTTTACTAAGCAAATATGTGGGCAAACAATATTTAGACAATGCGCAAAATGAAAGCCGCACGCTCAATGCATTCTATACACAGGATGCAAGATTTACTTATACGATCAAAAATAAAGTATTCAAAGAAATCGATCTTATTGCACAGGTGAATAATGTGTTCAACAGAAAATACGAACCCAATGGCTGGACATACGCATACGTGTATAACAGCAAACTAACCACTGAGAACGGATATTATCCTATGGCAGGAACTAATGTATTGTTTGGTTTGAATATTAAGTTGTAAGAACTGAAAAGCAAAT
>CAIMKO010000482.1 GCA_903841915.1 uncultured Chitinophagaceae bacterium
ACTGCCCTACCAAAACAAATCAATACTGGCATTACTTTTTACAGCAGCTTGGTTTTTTGATCTTACTATCCATCATTATTGATACAACAGGATCGGCACAAATAAATTCTCCAAAAGCAGACTATAAACTGATTGCCGGGAAAAGCTTTATTCAATCAAAAAATTATTATCTCCTCACTTTATTGGAAGAATTACCCGATGCACGAAAACTGATCGATCATGATTCTATATTGGTGAAGATTGCAAAAACGAAAATCGATTCTTTACATTTTGCATTAAAAAATTGTGAAAGAGATGCTTTATGTTTTACCGGTAAATTAAAATTCAGTGATGCTGAGATTAAGGCAGTAAGCAACAGACTTTCAGAATTGTACAAGCCGGATAATGCTTTAGGCAAATTGGTGAGTCAGCATTTAATTCCTTCAGGCTGTTACATCTTATTTCAAAATCTTTCTGCTCCTGAAATGTTGGTGAAAGCCTGGGAACAGGATGCAATGGGAATAAATTTTACCATTGGCGTATATGCCGAAGGGAAAAAAGCAAATTATCCTTTAATTGATTCTATCAGTTTTAATACAAGAGATCCCCGTAACAACAATCTGTATTTAAACGGTTATGTATCCTTATTATATAACACAACTTCTCTGGTTGCATTGGAAACTAAGGATAGCAGTTCCTTCTTTTATCCTTCACTAACGGCCGCACTTCAATTTTTAGAAATGAATGAAAGAGAACAGGCTGCAGATTTTGAACCGATGATCAAAGGCGAGAACAAAGCCGCTTATGAAAAAATAAAAACGATCAACTGGAATAAATATAAATATTCCGTGATCATGATCCCCGGTGCCGGACCTGACGATCCGAAAGTTGCATTAAGTGCAGAAGGAATGTTGCGTTGTCGTTTGGCAGCCATTCAATACAGAAAGGGGTTGGCACCATTCATTGTTACATCCGGTGGCAAAGTGCATCCCTATAAAACAAAATTCTGCGAAGCAACTGAAATGAAGAAGTTTCTTGTTGAAAAATTAAACATTCCTGCAAGTGCCGTGATCATTGATCCTCACGCGCGTCATACCACAACGAATATGCGAAACACTGTAAGGATCATGTATCGTTATGGTATGCCTTTTAATAAACCCGGTATCACTTGTACCACAAAAGGACAAAGTAATATGATCGGTGTTACACTCATTGCCCGTTGCCTGAAAGAATTAAATGAAGCGCCTTATAAGAATGGCGAGCGCTTGAGTGAAACAGAAATAGAGTTTTATCCTTTGATAGAAGCGCTGCAGATCAATCCAACTGAAGCAATGGATCCGCAATAACATAAAATCAATAATCATGAAAAAATTATTTCTGATCCTGCTGATGATCTCATTTATATCTGTTGCTTTTATTCAATCAGATAGGAGTATGCAAATACAAAAGTCTTATTCTTTTGATTCTTTGGGTGCATGTCAGGGAGTATCGTATCAAAAAGGAAGGATCTTTTTATATGGCGATCGTGAAGTAGGGATGATCAGGGAATTTAAAATGGAGGGCGACAGTTTAGTGTATCAGCAAAAAGAAATGCGATTAACCATTGACGGGAAAGATGTGATCAATCATCCCACGGGTTTGGCTGTGTATGGATCACTGCCCGTATTTATTGGCAATAGTGTAAGGCTTAATCCGGAAGGCACTTTATGGAAAGCATTGATCTATTCTGTTAACTGGGAAGGGTTACAGCGAACAGGAACATTAGACGGGAACTTGTTAAATACCATCGATGATGATACCTGTATACAGGGTACAAGACCGGAATATGTGGCATATAAAAATAAATGGTATGTGGCTACTGCCGACTATGGTGATAAGGGCAATGAAGTAAGATTATATGATCCAGCGCTCTTGGCAAAAGCTAAGAAGACCTCTGAGAAAAATGTATTGTTCAAAAAATTCACCTGTACGCCCTGGGTACAAAACTTATGCTGGATTCCCGAAAAAAATATACTTCTCTTAATTCAAAATCAGATCGAAGGAAGAAAATGGCGCTTCACTTATGTTGATCTACCCAGATCAATTGAAAGCGGTAAACAGGAAGTCATTAAAGTGATCGATGTAAATGAAAGAGGGGATGAATTGGAGGGCTTTACTTTCTTAAATGATTACAGCAAAGGCATTGCAGTATCCTCTTCAAGACGAAATAATGCTAACCTGATGCAGATCAACTGGTAAAAAATATTATGCAACCAAAACCAAAACTGATGAAAATGTTGTTACAAATTCACAAAAAGCTTTTCAATTTATTTTGTGCATCTGCGCTGTTGATCATAACAGCAAGCACGATACATGCGCAATCTGTAAATCAAGTTTCCGGAACCATTACCGATGAAAACAATCAGTTAATGGCCGGTGTAACGGTACAGGTAAAGGGTACCAAAAAAGTGACTGTTACTAACAGCAACGGACGTTACTCTATTTCTGCGATCAGTGGCAATCATTTATTCTTTTCTTATGCAGGGTATGAACTTTCGGAGATTGTTATAAGCGGAACAAATGATGTGAATCTTAAAATGAAGCCGGATGTAAAAACATTAGAAGAAGTGGTAGCAGTAGGGTATCAAAGACTGCGCAAAACTGATGTAACAGGTGCCATTTCCAGTGTTAAAGCAAAAGAGCTGAATTTGTCATCCACCACTTTAAGTCAGGCAATGGTTGGTAAAGTGGCAGGTGTACAGGTTTCTCAGGTAAGCGGGGCTCCTTATTCGGGAGACAAGATCCGTGTACGCGGTATCGGCTCTATCAATGCAAGCTCCGAACCTTTATACGTTATTGACGGATATGCCATTGGTGGTAATATTAGTCAGGGACAGGGTAATGGAGGTAATTCAACCAGTGGTTATAATCCTGCTACTGCCGGGAATGATATTTTTATTAATCCGGATGATATTGAATCTATTGAGATTTTGAAAGATGCTGCTTCTGCAGCCATCTATGGTTCAAGAGCAGCTGCCGGTGTTGTATTGATTACAACAAAACGCGGTAAACAGGGAACAGGAAAATTTGAATATGATTATCAGCTCAGTAGTCAGCGATTAGCTAAAAAAGTAGAGATGCTGGACGCCACACAGTTTACAAATTTATTTGTAGATGGCAGAAATGCGAACTATAAAGATATCCTTGTCTCAAAAGGTGTTACATGGAATGACAGTTATTATTCAGACGATAATGCTACTCGTGTTGTGAAATCAGGTCAAACTGCAACCGGTTGTTCAGTTTGCATCATTAAAGATCTGTATGACTTTGCTTCTCAAAAGATCATTCAGCCTAAGTATAATACAGATTGGCAGGATGTATTGTACCAAACTGCTTTGGTACAACGACATAATATTTCTTTTACAGGTGGAACTAACAATACCCGCTATTATATCAGTGGCGGTTATTTAGATCAGCCGGGTATTTTGAACAGCACTTATCAGAGAAGGATCAATTTAAGAGCCAATATAGATGCAGATGTTTCAAGGAAATTAAAAACCTCTGCAAGTGTGTTTGTAACCAATACAAATAACCGTGAAGTACAGGAAGGTCGCTTTAGTCAGGGCCCCATTTTAGGCGCGTTAGTATATATGCCTATTTTCCCTGCATTTAATGCTGATGGAACTGTAGCAACTGCTGATAAAGGTGCCGGTGCACAAACTGACGGATATGCTTATGCCTTTCAGGGAATAGAAAACCCATTGGCTTTGGCACAAAGAGTAAATATTACCCGTAAGGGAACAAGGGCAACCTATAATCTTAATGCAACGTATGAGATCATCAAAGATCTTTCTTTAAAAGTTAATTTGGGCGGAGAAACATATTATGAAAAATATGAGTATTATTATCCAACCAATTTAAGCAGTGGTATTAATCCGCCGGGCTCACCTCAAGCGGTATTAGCGGCTAATTCCTCCGCACAAAATTTTATTTCTCAGGATATCCTTGCAGAATTTACGCTGGATTATAAAAAACAATATGGCAAACATGGTGTTGATCTATTGGGTGGTTATACTGCGCAGGAAACCAATACAGATATTGTTGCCGTTGCCAGCAAGAACTATACAAACGATCAGGTTCCGGAGATCACAGCAGGTGGTTCTGTACCCGGCGACTTTTCAAGGTTATCAAATACCGGAAAATCAACAACAACTTTACTGTCTTATTTAGGAAGGGTTGTTTATAATTACGACAGAAAATATTATTTAACCGGTTCATTCCGTGCAGATGCATCTTCCCGTTTTGGTCCGCAAAACAGATGGGGACAATTTGGTTCGGTATCTGCGGGATGGACAGTTTCCAATGAATCATTTTATAAAAACTGGTTAGGCAAGAATTCTATTTTAAAACTGCGTGCAAGTTGGGGGTTAACCGGAAATAACAATATTGGTAATTACAGATATGAGCAGGATCTAACCGGTTCGGGTGGTCAGGTATTTGGCAGCACTATTTATAATGGATCATGGGCCGGAGGTATAACCGATGCTAAATTAGGATGGGAGTCTACAGCACAATATAATTTTGGTGCGGATGCAACCCTTTTAAATAACCGTGTATCCGTAATGGTCAATTATTACAGCAGTAAATCCTATAATCTTTTATACAATCAGAATATTTCCTCTTTATCTGGAGCTACCTCCATCTTAACCAACCTGCGTAATTCAAATATTAGCAACAAGGGTTTTGACTTACAGGTAGACGTTAAAGTAATTCAATCAAAAGACTTCAATTTAAATTTCAGCGGAAACATTACTGCTAATAAAAACAAAGTGGTTAGCCTTGGTGGTGCCAGCGAAATTCAGATCAATGGTGCTGAAAGAAGTTATATAACGCATATCACAAGAGAAGGCGATCCGGTAGGCTCTTTTTACGGATTAAAAGTTGCCGGAATGATCCGCCAGTCCGATATGGCTAATGTAAATGCTGACCTTACTATATACAAGGCAAATGGAAATAAATTCCCTTCAGGATATAAACCATCTTTCCCGATATCTACTTATTCAACAACGCCTTTAAATCCGGGAGATCTGTATTTCAAAGATAAAAATGGGGATGGTTTAATTACTGATGCTGATAAAGATATCATTGGAACACCCTATGCAAAATATACCTATGGATTTGGCTTTAATCTGAATTATAAAATATTTGATTTTAATGCTTCTTTTAATGGTTCACAAGGAAATCAGATCATTGACGGACAGGATTATTATATCCGCAATATGGAAGGTTCGGGTAATCAATATGCCATCATCGATCAACGTTACCGCAGTGAAGCACAACCGGGTAATGGTCATGAATACAGAGCTTCAAGAGGTGGTTCACAAAGTAACAGTACAAGACTATCGGATTATTATTTGCAGGATGGCTCTTTCTTCAGATGTACGAACTTAACATTTGGGGTTAATCTCACAAGCTTGGCATTTTCTAAAAAACTGGGTATCTCAGGACTAAGATGGTATACTTCCATCGACAATGCATTTACCATTACAAAGTATCTGGGGTACAATCCTGAAGTTGATTTTAATAACGGATCAAACTTAACGCCCGGCGTTGATTATGGTAAATATCCTTTGGCCCGTTCATTTAATACAGGTATTAAAATACAATTTTAAATTAATTTAAAATGAATGATATGCGAAAAATAATTTCATCAATTGCAGGCTTATGCTTGCTGGTTGTAATAAGCAGTTGTAATAAATCTTTTCTGGAACAAACCAATCCCAATTCCGTTTCTGTAGATAATGGTTACCAAACCGAAGCCGACGTTGCAACAGGTGTAAATGGAGTTTATCAGGCACTCAGAAGTTCTAACTGTGTTGGTGAAGGCGCACAATTGTGGACCGATGACAGAGCTGATGATATTAATACAACAGATAATCAGTCAAACAACGGGGAACCTTTTCAGTTTACTGCATTTTCTTTGGTTCCGAGTAATAGCTATTTGCAAAGCCATTGGACAGCCTTGTATACGCCTATCTCAAGAGCGAATGTCATTTTATCTGTTATCAATAATAATAAGATATCCTTCGCCTTGGATGCTACCAAAAATCAATACATCGCTGAAATGAAATTTATCAGAGCCTACATGTATTATAATTTGGTGAGAGAGTTTGGTGCGGTTCCTGTGGTGACCGATCGATTATCTACAACAGATCAGGCTGCAGCACTTACTTACAGGGTATCGAGAGATAGCGTGTATGCACAGATAGTAGCAGATCTGAAAGATGTTTTAAGCAGCAGCTTACCCGTTACACAAACTGTTGCAAACAAAGGAAGAGTTTCATTACAAGCGGCCAATGCATTGTTAGGCCAGGTTTATTTAACGATGTACACGAATTTAGGAGGAACAAATGCAGCAGCAAATTTAAATAATGCACTTACCTATCTGCTGGCCTCTTATAATCAAAAAACATTTGTGAATCTTTCCGACATACCTTATACAGATGTGTTTGATGTAAATAAGAAAGCTACCTGTCCTGAGATCATCTGGCAGATAGTGTATAAACAAGGTGATGCAACTTATTCTTCCGGTTTGGCCAGAGGTAATCAGGCAAAAAATGATGGTACTTATATTTCATTGTATCCTTCTCAGGGAGCAGGAGCATTGTTTACAAAAGACCTCTTAAATGAATTTGAAACGGGAGATATCCGTACAAACTTTTCTATTAGATATGTAGCTGCCAATTCGGGTTATTATATTTCTAAATTCAGGGATAACAGCACAACAGCCGGCACTTTGGGTTATGGTGGCAATGACTGGATATTGATCCGTTATGCCGATGTTATTTTAAATATAGCAGAAGCATACCTGTATTTGAACGATAACACGAATGCGATTAAATATTTAGATATGGTTCGTGTAAGAGCCGCGATGCCAGTTTATGCCACAATGCTTACCAATCCGGCATATACTGCAAAATACCCAACTTTAAAACTGGCGATCTTACATGAAAGAAGAATTGAACTGGCATTTGAACATCATCGCTGGAATGACCTTACCCGTTTCTTTACAGCAACTGAACTGCTGGCATTTTTCCAGGCAAAAAGCCAGGCTAATTATGATAATTCACCGTTGACCAATTGTACTACCAAGGACTTTTATTATCCAATTCCTTACAATGAATATAAATTAGACCCTGTAAGGATGTATCAGAATCCGGGGTACTAAATCTTAAATCTTTCTTTTTTGCAACATCCCCATAAAAAAAATTATGGGGATGTTGCTGTAAAAATGATCATAAACCATTTAATATTTTTTATGAAGCATTTATTTCTTTTTGTCTTGCTTGCTTTATGTTGCAACCGGATGATCGCACAAAGGGGTGCAGGTTTTAAAAAAAGTTATCATTTTTTATCATCGGGTAACCTGGTGGCAGATAAGAATTTCTATTTTTTAACAGTTATTGCTCAATCTCCCGATCTGAAAAGTATTTTTATTAAAGAAGAATTATTTGAAAAAATAAAGCTCAATAAGATTGCGCTCATTCATAACCATGCCACCGATACCTGCAGTTGGCCACTATCATTAGTGTCAGAATTTAAATTTTCTTCAGAGGATTCTATCGGCATTGATAAAATATTAAAAGAACTGTATACAAAAAATGCAAATGCTTTTGATCATATGATCGATACACACTTGCGTCCATCCGGTTATTATCAACGCTTTACAGAAATGACGAATAAAGATTTGCTGTGCAGAGCTTTTGGGCAGTATGTGGTGGGTATTAATTATATCATTGATCAATTCGGTTTAGGAAAGAAACTCCGTTATCCCCGGATAGATTCAGCGAGTTATGTGGTTACCTCACGTTATTACCGAATGGCATTGAAAGATATGTTTGCATACTTGTCTGAAAAAACAGATTCGATGCAGGTTTTTTATCAGCCATCTTTATCAGTAGCCCTTCAGTTAATGGAACTGAATGACAGGGATGAACCGGCCAGATTTGAACCCATGGAAAAATTGGCGAACAAAAAAGCGGTTGAGAGGATAAAACTGGTAGACTTCAAAAAGTATAAATATGCCACGATCGTCATACCGGGAAACGGCCCTGAATTAAGAACTACACCCCTCAGTCCGATCAATAAAATGCACTGTGATATCGCAGCCGACCGTTTTTTAAAAGGATGGGCTCCTTTCATTATCGTAAGCGGAGGATATTGTTACCCTTTTCAAGGACCCTTTTGCGAAGCCGTAGAAATGAAGAAATACCTAATAACAAAGTACGCTATCTCGGAATCTGTTATCATTATTGATCCGCATGCCAGGCATACTACTACGAATATGCGAAATGCCAATCGTTTAATTTTCAGATATGGGATACCCGCTGACCAGTTATCTGTTTTTATCACTACCCAATCACAAACCAATATGGTTGTATCAACTGCGGGAAGAAATTTTGATAGCAGGAATCTTGATGAACTGGGATATCTCCCATACAGAAATAAACAAAGAATAGATGCACATTGTGTAACATTTTATCCAACAATAGAAAGCTTGCATATGGATCCTTTTGATCCATTAGATCCATAATAGGTCAATATATAAATATTCCAAGCCGGTTAAATAATGATCTGATGAATTTGTGATAGAACAAACAACCTGTTTACTGTGCGAAACAGTTTAAATCCAACTCAAAGCTTTGTTTAATAACCATACCAGGAAAATAACAAATAGAAATAACAGCAATAGTTTTAAAAGAAATGTTTTCACCAAAAAGGAATTGATTGAATTAAAAATAAATATTTTCGACCTTGATTTTCTAAACCCAAAGGATTTAATAAAAAATTAAACTTGGCCAGAGTGGTAACCGGTTTTGAAGCTTCCCGATCTATAAATGACTATTGATTTCTTAATCATTTGGTAATGATTTGTTCATCTTCAAGTATTCTAAAAGCATCAATTTAGTGTAGATGAATTGTAACAATTCAACATTGATCTTTTATGCCGGCCGGATTAGCGAACTATATCATTGAGTATGGCTATCTATCTATTTTTCTGTTGGTCTTCTTACAGGAAATAGGAATACCTTCTTTTCCCAACGAATTATTGCTGCTCTACACAGGCTACTTGGCGTATAAAGGCATTTTAAATCTTTTTATGGTTTTACTGATGGTGGTATCTGCCGACATTTCAGGAAGCTTAGCACTGTATACTTTGTTTTATTGCTGCAGTGAATTCCTGATACAGCATCAACCAAAATGGATCACTGTTCCGCATAAAAAAATAATGCGACTTAAAATAAAGATGAGAAAGGAAGCTGGAAGAAATATCTTTTTAGGAAGGCTGATACCTTTTCTGCGGGGGTATGTTTCTGTAGTTGCAGGTATGCTGCATATAAATATCAAAAACTATGGATCAATGATAGTACTATCCGCATTGCTTTGGAGCGGGGGATATGTAATGATCGGCTGCTTGGCCGGTCCTTTTTGGAATACAGTTTTCCAAAACTCCGACTCCCTGAAAAATTATATCATCATTCTTCCTGCGGTATTGATCCTGATCCTTTCGATCAAATGGGGAATAAAAAAACAGGTACTCAAAAACATTTAATTTTTTTAATGGAGAAGAAAAATGCAGCCAAAGTGTCTGTACTGATACCCGCTTTTAATGAAGCGCAATATATCCGTAAAACATTGAAAGCAATTCTACGGCAGGATTATTCCGATTTTGAAGTGATCGTTGTAAATAATGCCAGCACCGATTCTACGGAAGAGACGGTAAAAAGTTTTATCGCTGAACACCAAGGTTCTTCTGATAGGATCAGGATGGTTTTTGAAGCAAGGCGGGGAACCAATAATGCTCGTGAATGCGGGAGAAAACTGGCGACCGGTGATATCATTGCACAATTAGATGCAGATTGTATTCCTTCGGCCGATTGGATCTCAAAAGCTGTTCGCCAATTACAAAGAAATAATGTGGTTGCGGTTACCGGGCCTTATGATTATTATGACAGCAATTTTTTCAGGCGTCAGCTCACTTTATTGGCTCAATTAATATTCTATCCGATCATTAATGCTATTGTTCAAATTAACCGGCGTGGGGGCATTATCATCGGTGGTAATAGTTTTATCGATGCAGCTGTATTAGAAAAAGCCGGAGGTTATAATGTAGACCTTACATTTTATGGAGATGATATAGATATCGCCAAAAGGATCACTCCATTTGGATGGATAGTGTATGCTCCTCATTTAATACTCAAAACTTCTTCACGCCGTTTTGATGCATTGGGATTCGGTAACGTACAAAAGAAATACCGGAAAGCCTTTTTTGATCTGATCTTTTTAAAAGGAATCAAGATCAATGAGAGTATTGAGTTGATCCATCCCAGATAAATGGTAATGCAACACAATTAATTAATGATGCGGTAATCAATTAGTAATCTCAACAACACACACAGTTTATAGTAGAAAGAGAATTTAGCGTGCAGAAAAGCTAGACCCATGAAATTCATTTGCTTTCTTTCATTATTGCTAATGTCAGGGCTACAGATAAAAGCCCAAAACAAGACAGAAAATATTGTGATCGTTACTTTAGACGGTATGCGTTGGCAGGAAGTTTTCGGTGGAGCAGATAAAGCTTTATTAAAAGACAAACGATTTACCAAGGAATACGTTTCAACGTATCGCAGTTTCTGGAACGATAGTGCCAATGAAAGAAGAAAAAAATTATTTCCTTTCTTATGGTCCGTTGTTGCAAAACAAGGGCAGATATACGGGAATCGGAATTATGAGAATAATGTAAATAACGCCAACCCTTATTATTTTTCTTATCCCGGTTACAATGAACTTTTTACAGGTTATCCTGATTTAGCAGTAAGATCAAATAATAAGATCCTGAATAAGAATGAGAATGTGTTGGAGTTCATGAATAAACAGGAAAACTATAAAGGCAAAGTGGCAGCTTTTGCAACCTGGGATGTTTTTCCATTTATATTAAATCAAAAAAGAAGCGGCATCTACCTGAATGCCGATATTGACAGTTTAAAATTCAGTAACAGCAATTTGAGGTTGATCAATGATATGCAGTTTCTTACTGCAAAGCCCATCGATGTAAGGCCTGATATCATGACCTATTTTGCAGCAAGAGAATACTGGAAAGCCTATCAGCCTAAAGTTTTATACATTGCTTTTGATGAAACAGATGATTTTGCCCATGGCGGCGAATACGATCAGTATTTGAAAAGTGCTTATGCTGAAGACAGAATGATCGAAAACTTATGGAATCTGATCCAAACTTCTCCGCAGTATAAAAACAAAACAACACTGATCATCACTTGTGATCACGGCAGAGGGGATATCAATAAAGATAACTGGACAGATCATGGCGACAATATCAAAGAATCCGGGCAGATCTGGTTTGCGGTGATCGGGCCGGATACCGCTCCACTCGGAGAAATAAAAACAGCGGGTCAATTGTATCAAAAACAAATTGCTTCAACCATCGCTGCATTTTTAGGATTTGAATTCAAATCAAATCATACGGTAGCAGAACCTATTGCTTCTTTATTTTCCAAACCGGCCATTGAAGCAACTGTCGCTGCGTTGAATGATAAATAAGAGGGTATCGTATAGTTAAAAAAAATTAAATAGAAACTTCTAAAACCTAGTCGGGTTATCATACTCAATTTTTGTGATGTTGAATTTTGCATAACTGAAATCGCCTTTCTCTAATCTCCATAGAACTTCAAAAACGGTTGCTGTAAATACATGATTCAATTCTTTATAGTCGGATATTTTAATGACCCAGGTCTCTAAGCTCTTTTCATTCATGTATCTTTTTGTTTCCATCTCCGTTATCTCACCGATTTCATTAAATGTAATTACGAAAAACAGGGAAAGTCCATGATAATTGAAGATCAGTTGGGAACTTGTTGAATCAATTGGTAACCATTCCAATCTTTCACCGGGTAGTAAATTAGTTGGATACAAAATACTTTCGCCCAACCATCTCAGCAGTTCTCCTTGATTATACTGTTCACCTTTGGCATCTACAATATTGTACAATGAAAAAATCGATACTACCAGTCTTCCTATATCGCTGATATACATATCCCTTGCTGTAAACATTGCAGTGGTTCCTTTCCAGATAAAACCCGGCTTTTCTGTTGTGGCGTATTGTTCTCCTTTTATATTTATCCAATCTTTATTGAATCCTGTTTTAAATTGACCATTGTGTTTTATTCTTGCATAACTTATATAATGTTGACCATCTTTTAATGCAAGTTTAAAATAGCGTTGAACAGGTTCGGGCAAACCAATTAATTGATCCTGACTGAATTTTTTGACTGAAATGTTCTTTGATTGAGCAAAAAGTGCTTTTACTTCTTTACTGAATTGAATAGAAAGATTTATTTTACCAATTATCAAAGTCAGCAAAACTAAACTGATTATAGAAAGGGAGATAGTAATCATTATTTGAAGTTTTATTTTTTGTAAATAGCTCTTACTTGTGGAAGAATGGCTAAAATGATTATAGGTATAGCGTAGACTATATAAAAGGATTGAAGCCACCCTACAGTTTGCACAAATATTGTTTCTACCTGTATCCAAATGATAAGCGCAAATGCAACGTAAATACTGAATGACCATGCCCAGTACATATCGTTAAACAGGTTGAATATTTCCGCCAACTTACTTTTAGGTTTCTTAATTAATGCAATGGCTATTATACATGGGGAAAGCCCTAATACAAAAAATAGAATAATGCCCGGAATAAGAAAATTTGTAAAAGGAGAATGTTCTAATATGGACAAGGGCAAGTCCCCTATTAATTTTCCCGATGGTGAAATGATTAATAATGAAGCACCACCCAATGCACTCATACCTAAAAATAAGAGTAATGTGATAAGTATATTTCTTGCAGTTATTGGTTTCATAACCGATAATTTAAAATTCTTAAAATTAGTCCAGAGACTATGACAATAAAAATTGTTATATAAATTGGCTTGTTATTTTTAGCAAGCCAATTGGGGAGATAAATATCAAAGTTATCTTTTGTAGAATCAGAATATTTACGGGCAATAAGCGTAAGAGGACATCGCCACTTGAAAATAAGGAGCACTATCCATTCAAGCACGATGCATCCAATACCCATCCAAATATACTTGTCAATTTTATTTACAATTACTGCATAAGCCATATAGAAAATTACAGCATTAAAGAAAACCCAAATAATGGTATGTAGGGTTTTGATCAAGATCAATTTATTATTTGATGACATGCTATTTAATTCGCATCCTTTATGCATTCGTTCATTAATATTTATTTGCTAAACTGGTCTTATGATTCAAAACATCTTTTTCAATTACCTGTCTTACCAACTCAGGTTCTTCAAATAAAGGGCTATGTGCTGAATTGTTGAAAGTGTAAAATCCTTTTACCGGTGCATACAGTTTAGCCAAATATGCTTTGGCCAAAGCAATATTTACGGTTAAGTCATATTTGCCGCTAAAGAAGTAAACAGGAATATCAAGAGAAGGAACTGTAACAGCAAAATCTGTTTCGAGCATTTCCTTGATCAGATTTGTTTTAGGAAGAAATGAAAATTTTGATTTCCAGATATTTATTTTTTCTCTCAGCGTGTAAGCTTTACAGGTCCATACCGGAATAAAAATATCCCAAAAGACCGATCCCATTTTGTGCATGGTTCCAATGCCCAACTCATGCATGCACTTGTCCCGAATACCTGATGTATAATATAAAACAATGCTTGCATCAGATTCTGAAACCGGATATCTTTTTAATTGATCCATTCTCTTTTGATTCCCTTGTTCCGCATATTGTTCCAACATGTATTTATACGCAATTTTTTCTGATTCAGTTTGATGGGTGATCTGCCCCATACCGATATATGCATAAAATAATGTTGGTTCTCTTTGCACTGCAAGTAATCCTATCGGTGTTCCTCCGGAATGCGCCATGAGATAGATCTTTTCCTTTCCAAAACGATTACACAAATAGTGTGTAACATCAATAGCGTCTGATGCAAGCTGATTAAAGTTCATACTTTCCAATCTTACTTCGGAAGTATAAGATAGTCCTCCGCCACGCTGTTCCCAATAGCATACCGTAAAATAATCTTCCAGCCCGGGTTGGAACTTGTCGATCAAAAAATAATTTGGGAAAGCAGGTCCACCATGCAGGTACAAAAGAACCGGATTGTTGAGATTTTTACTTCGTATAAACATCCCTTGTTTCACCCCGCCAATTTGTATAAATGTTTTTTCGGAAATGCTCCCGGGTATTGGGTTACCGGCATTATTTAAATAGGGCCCAATTTTCCCTGGACTATAAACTAACAAAATACAGGTTAGGAGTAAAATGAATCCTGAAACAATTGAAAATATTAATAAAAGCATTCGTTTTATTGTTTTAAATCGACTCATCATTTCGTTTCTATATCTTAATTGTATCAAAATTCTTCAATAATAAGAAGCAACAAAATAGACCACCCGACACTATCACAACATACAGTGGCATTAGTGGATCCCAAATACCATAAACATCTGAATATGCTAGAGAAATTGTCCCAATACACAAAACAAGACCATATGTTAAACCTTTTACCAGCATGATAATACTCATGACAAATCCCCAAGATCTCCGTTTCCAAATAGTAAGGGCTGCACAGAATGAAACGGGTATTACAATAGAAAAATCTAATGCAAAAACAATGCTTGTGTTAC
>CAIMKO010000483.1 GCA_903841915.1 uncultured Chitinophagaceae bacterium
GGTTTTACAGTTACAAATCTTTTAGCAGCCACACAGCTTTGTCCGCTATTTACCAACCTACCCTTTACGCAAACATCCGCAGCCAGTTCAAGGTCAGCGTCTTCGAGCATAATGTAGGCATCGCTACCACCCAGTTCAAGTACTGTTTTTTTCAGATTCCTTCCTGCTGCCTCTGCTACTTTTCTTCCTGCTTCCGTACTACCGGTTAGTGTTACAGCGGCAATCACAGGATTATCTATAAGTTTACCTACAGTCGCAGCAGGTATCAATAATGTTTGCAATAAACCCTTAGGAGCACCTGAATTAATTATAATCTTCTCAATAGCCAAAGCACATTCACACACATTGGAAGCATGTTTCAGTATCATAACATTTCCCGCCATTACAGCAGGAGCCATAGCTCTAAATACCTGCCAGTATGGAAAATTCCAAGGCATTATAGCCAAGATTACCCCTAATGGTTTATAAGCGATATAGCTTTTATAGGCATCTGTAATAACATACTCATCACTCAGAAATTTCTCTCCCTCTTCTGCGTAAAAATCCAATGTCCTTGCACATTTTTCAACTTCATCCCTACCCTGTTGCAGAGGCTTACCCATTTCTGTAGTTGCAAGCTTTGAAAGATATTCTTTCTCTTTTCGTAATTCTTTTGCAATTTTCTTTAAAACCAGAGCCCTTTTACTGAATGTTGTTTTGCGCCAATCTTCATAAGTACTTTGCGCCTGTACTAATGCTCTTTCTATTTTCCTGTCGTCAAAGGCAGGGTAAGAGGCTATTTCCTGCCCTGTTGCAGGATTAATCGTTGTAAGTAGATTAGACAATTTCTTTAATTTAAGTGTAAAAATAATTAACCTTAATTGAACAAAACCTTTTCTTAACTTGCGCTTTCAATAATTTAACGTAATAAATAACTTGTTTATATAATCTTTAATTTACTGATTAATGGTCACAGAAAAAATCAAGTTCGGAACAGACGGATGGCGTGCAATAATAGCTTTGGATTTCACCGTTTATAATGTTGCACGTGTTAGCAAGGGGCAGGCAGAATGGCTGCATAAAAATTTCGATGCGCCTACGGTAGTTGTAGGGCATGATTGTCGTTTTGGCGGCGAACTATTTACAGAAGTAGTTTCTAAGGTATTATGTGCCAATGGCGTTAAAGTGATACTTGCAAAAGGCTTTATCAGTACCCCAATGATATCGTTGGGCGTATTGCAGTTGAAAGCCCAGCAAGGTGTTGTTATTACGGCATCCCATAACCCCCCAAGCTACAACGGTTATAAACTCAAGGGCGCACACGGTGGACCTTCAAGCCCCAAAGACATTTCCGGTGTGGAAGCTCTTATACCGGACGAAGTTGATATTCCTTCACAAAATTTATCTTATTGGGTTGAGAAAGGAATGCTACAGTACATAAATCTCGAAGATATGTATGTGAATTACCTGAAAACTAAATTTGATTTTGAAGCATTGAATAAGTCTCCATTCAAACTTGCCTATGATGCAATGTTTGGAGCCGGTCAAAATGTTATCCGGAGATTACTTCCGAATACTGTTTTATTGCATTGCGACGATAATCCCGGATTCCATGGTCAGGCACCTGAGCCACTTGATAAAAACTTACAAGAATTGGCAAAAACCATAGCCTCAACTCCGGAAATCAAAATTGGACTTGCCACAGATGGCGATGCTGACCGGATTGGACTATATGATGAAGATGGCAGTTTTGTAGA
>CAIMKO010000484.1 GCA_903841915.1 uncultured Chitinophagaceae bacterium
GAAATAAACAGATCGCCATGAGCTTCATTGGCCTTATTAGCTTTTACAATGGGGCTGTCAAAAATATCAGAAGTCCTTGTCATGATCACTTCAATATCCGGCATTTGAAGATTGATCTCTTTTTCTAATTTCAATGCAACTGCCAGTGTAATATCTTTTTCTTCTACATGTGGTCCTCTGCCGCCATAAAATTTACCGGATAAATAGCTGGGGCCACCATGACCTGCATCGATCACAATTCTTCTAAGGGGTTGTTTCTGCTGTACAGGACCGCCATCCTTATCCGTAAAAGAATAAAGAAAAAATGTTATAAAAAACAGAAATATTATCGACCAAAGGTTACGAAACATCATATCAATTCGTTAAAGGGTTATACTATTAAATACTATTTACAACTTAGCACCTATTTTTGCGCCTAGCTAATATGATCCATTCCGGTAAAATTAACGTAAAAACCTTTGCAGGTATTATAGTATACAGCTGTTTGCTGCTTATTTCTGTGCAAGTAAGGGCAAGGAAGGAGATAAGTAATGGATATCACGCATCATTAACAGTTTTTTTAGATACGGTTCCTTCTTCGAAAAGTTCTTCCAGAAAGCTTAAATCAAAAGATACAGCTTCACTATCCTTAAAGAACAAACTAGATACCCTGTCAAAAAAAGGCGATAGTGTGACCATCAGCAAAGTGGATACGCTGAATATTTCTAAAGATTCGCTGGATGCTCCTGTAAATTATGTTGCCAAAGACAGCGGGGTACTCATCATTCCAACAAAAGAATTCATCTTATACGGCAAATCAAATGTAAAGTATACGGATATGACCTTAGATGCTGCCGTTATTAAATACGACCAGCAATCACAATTGATAAAAGCCTATGGCACGCTGGATACAAGCAATAATCCGGATAGTAAGCCTACGATGAAGCAGGGTGAAATGAAATCGATCAGCGATTCCATTTTGTTTAGCATGAAGACCATGAAGGGTTTAACGCAAAACACGTATTATCAGCAAGACGAATTCTTTGTAAATGCCAAAGTGTTGAAGAAAGTGGATAAAGATGTGTTCTATGGATATGGCGCCATTTTCACCACTTGTAATCTGGATACTCCGCATTTTGCCTTTCGAACCAGAAAGGTGAAGATCATTAATAATAAAATGGCGATAAGCGGACCTACTTCCCCGGAATTTGAAGGCGTTCCTGTACCTATCGGTATTCCGTTTGGTATTTTTCCATTGGTAAGAGGAAGGCATTCAGGTATTTTAACACCCACTTTTATTGCCAGCGAAGATTTTGGTTTTGGATTGGAAGGCTTGGGTTTTTATAAAGTAGTAAACGAAAATCTGGATGTCACCATCAGAAGCAATATTTATACCTACGGTGGATGGAGTTTGAATGTGAGTCCAAAATATTTTAAACGATACAAGTACACAGGAAGTTTGAATGTGACTTTACAGAATACCAAAATATTAAACAGAACGGGAACCAGTGCAGAAGAATTTACCAGTACAAAATCGTACATGATCAACTGGAGTCATA
>CAIMKO010000485.1 GCA_903841915.1 uncultured Chitinophagaceae bacterium
ACCATGCTAAACACCGATTACCGCACCGATATTTTGCAGGAACAATACTTTGTGATGGATTCATTTGATCAGTTATTCAACTCTCTGCCTGAGATCAGAAGTTGTTTAGCAGAGATGGTTGGAAGGGCCTCAATCGCCTAATGAAAATTAATTTTGCACGGAGGCACGGAGAAAAATACGGAGTAATGCAAATGCATTTTTAATGTATTCTCCGGCTGTTACCTCCGTGCCTCCGTGCAAAACAGTTTTCGCTTTAAATCTGTAAATTGCAGTCCTCAAACCCCTCCCAAAAGATGAAGTTCAGCCTGCTTGTTACGTTTTTACTTACGTGTATAACTGAAGGTTTTGCCGGAAACGATGCGCCGGTTGAAAACGCACACAAAAGCCTGCGTATCCTGTCATACAACATTAAATTTCTGCCGCGTATCATCAGGCGCTCGCATCACTATCCGCTTAAACGCGCCCCTATTATACCGCAGTATGTTATTGAAGAGAATCCCGACGTGGTTGTATTTCAGGAAGCATTTGACGGTGCCGCCGATCGCATTCTGAAAAGAAAATTAAAAGCACAATACCCTTACATCATCGGCCCGCTCAATAAAAAGGCAGGGTTTAAAATAAATGGTGGGGTATTGATCTGTAGTAAATATCCTCTAAAACAATTAGGCACCGTTCAATACAGTCAATGCGAAGACTTTGATTGCTGGGCCCGTAAAGGAGTGTTGTTAGTTGAAGTAACCGACGGCACGCATACATTCCAGATAGCAGGCACGCACATGAACGGCGGAGGCTCTGTAGCTCTTAAAACCAGCCAATATCGCGAAATGGGCAACCTGGTAAAAAAGTTTGCACGCCCCGGCATTCCGCAGTTTTGTGTGGGTGATTATAACACCTCTAATCTCGAGCCGCAATACTACAACGCCCTGATCGCAAACCTGGATGCTGAAGACGGCCCGATCTCCGGCGATCTCTGCGTTACCAACGACCACCTGAATAATGATATGGAAGAAGACTTCAATCCCAAAGACCGAAATATCATAGATTACATTTTATACCGCTCCAATGGTGTAAAGCCACAGAAAATGACCCGAACCATTAAACAATACTGCTACCACTGGAGCAAAGGCCATGAAGACCTTTCAGATCATTATCCCCTTGTCATGGACCTTGTTTGGTAATCCGGACTTCTTGCTTCTCGATTCTTGTATCCTGGTTCTATTCAGAAAAAATTATCTTGCACCTACAAAATATAATCCCTATGAAAAAGAACCTCGTCATTTTATGTTTATGCATACTAACCAGCTTTGCAGCTGAAGCTCAACTTACCATTAACGGAGTAACCCTGCCTGCAAAAGTGAATAAAGACAATACCGAATTGGTGTTGAACGGCGGTGGTATACGTAAAAAACTATTCTTCAAACTTTATACCGCAGGGCTTTACGTACAAGCCAAAACCAGCAACGCGGCAGATCTGATAAACGCCGATAAACCTGAAGTTATGCGCTTAACTATCACCTCGGGTGTTATCAGCAGCAGCAACATGAGCGAAGCCATTGAAGAAGGTTTTAAAAAATCAACTAAGGACAACACAGCACCACTACGCACCAAGATCGATGAGTTTATCAATACCTTTAAAAAGGATGTGATAAAGGAAGGCGATGTTTTTGAAATTTGGTATATCCCCGGTGTAGGCGTTAAGTCTTACAAGAACGACAAACTGCAAAGCACTGTTCCCGGTCTTGATTTCAAAAAAGCATTATTCGGCATCTGGTTCTCTGATACCCCGGCTGATGAGGATTTGAAAAAAGGATTACTTGGTTCTTAACCAATACCTGATATAAATAAAAATGCCCTGTGCTCTATGAACACAGGGCATTTTTTATTGGTCAAAAACTTAAAACGGGCTCTTCTTTGTTTTGGTTCCCGGCGCAAGCACAAACATACTATCGTCTAATTTGGCGGGTTTAATCTCAGTGGCAACACTTTCCATGGTAAACTTCTCGGTATCAACCACCATCTTCAAAGGCACCGCATTAGCATTTTGCAGGTAAGCATACCAGTTTCCGAATTTATGGTTCACAAACATTTTAGAGTCTATCGCCAGTTTAGCGTTAAAGTAATATTTCTGCACCCCGCTTTTGCAGGTTAAAACAACCTCATCGCACAGGTACCCTAAAATGGTGGTAACGCCCTTATGCACTTCCACCTTCGAAACATTATCGTCATTTACTGAAGCATCATTCCAATACACGGTGGAGGAGATACCGGTCTTGTTATAAAGCTTATTCTCTTTACTGATGTATAACTGCCATTCAACCATTTTGCCGTTCATTACCGCCTTATATTCGGCCCCCTTCATAAAGTAATTCTGTTTAGAACCCATCATGCTGGTAAGCTTCTCATCCGATATCATCATGCTC
>CAIMKO010000486.1 GCA_903841915.1 uncultured Chitinophagaceae bacterium
ATTAGAAGATAAGGCAGCAGAAACATCAACAGGTACATCAGCTGCCAGACAGATAGCATTTACTGTAAATGCCAATGGCAAGTCAACAGTAAGTATCCCAATGAATGATCTGTATGAAAGCACGATCACGATGTATGTGAACGGTGTGATGAAGGATGTGGTGTACATGAGTGATGGAACCTGGTCAGTTGACTATAATAAAGTGACCACAACGGTGAATAGCTTTACGGTAAGCAATGATGTGAACAGAGTATATGATCCAAGTGAATATCCTGTCCTGAGAAATGTTGCAGTAAAAGGCAGCAGTTCTGACTATGTATCTGTATTCAAACTCTTGAGAGGCGGTGCAGCAGCAACAGACCTTACAGCCTACAAAGGATTGAAGCTGACAGCAGCAGGTGGTTATACTTTAAGAGTAACACTGGTAAAGAACGGCATCACTAATTGGAATGATCAGTACTATACAGAGATCAAGCTGGATGATGCACAGAAGGATTACTATATCTCAATGGATAAGTTCATATCTGCAGCATCAACAAACAAAATCTCAGCGAATGATGTAACAACGGTGGTATTTGCTATCGAAGTAGGTACCGGCAAGAATGCTGCGATCAATACAACACTGAGTAATATCAACTTTACAAAAGTGGATCAGAGTTATATCAATAGTTTGGACAGTAAAGAGATCCAGTTGTATCCGAATCCTGCTACAGCGAAGAACTTCAGCTGCAGTTTCTACAGCAATGCGGCACAGCAATTAACACTGCATGTAACGGATGTGATGGGAAGAACAGTAGCCACACAACAAGTGAGTGCGATCAAGGGCTTAAACATTGTTCCGGTAGCACTGAAATCAGGAATGAATGGAATGCATATCGTATCATTAGATGGAGCTGATGTAAAATACAACAGTAAGAAAGTGATGATTAATTAAAGCCGATGTTGAATGTTAGATGCTAAATGTTAGATATTACATGATAAAGAAAGAGCTCAACAATTTGTTGAGCTCTTTCTTTATACAGATGTATATTGTTAGTTTAGTACACCCACTTCTATGTCTTGACCGACTGAGAAAAAATAAAATTGAACTCCTATTGATTCCGGATACTATTTTTTAAGGGGAATAAACATCGGTCCTGCAAAACAGGGATAAGACTTTACTTTATAAACACCGTCTTCATAATATGTTTCAGCCCAGCAATATTGATTGCCCGGTGTATCATCATTTTTCATTTGAGGGACATACCAGACAACTATATCTGTATTGACTATATTTTCGGGTATCTTATCTATAAATTTTTCAGGGCCTTGTCTGTAATCATTATTGCAGCATGGACCAATCGTTATCAGATCAGTTTCTCCTTCATCTTTATCCAGGTGGTTTTTTGTGATATATACATAAGCATTATCACCTCTGCCGGCATCTTTAAATTGACCTTGTCCCGGTTCTACTAAAAATCCTGTCCCATCATTCTTCGAAATTTTATATTGGTAGCCTTTATCTGTATATTTTGTTAATGCTGTCTGTAGTTGCCATTTTTCTTTTTGCCATAATTGCCAATCATTATTTTTCCATTCGTAAAAAGACTGATGATTACCTGCAAATGCTATCCTGAAAACAGGCCTATACGTTCCATTATTGCCGCAACCTCTTCCAAAACTTGCACCTGTTACCCGAAATCTTCCGTCATTATAAAAAAGATACCGTTGCAGATAACTGTAATTGCAAGCAGCCGGCCATAATTCACTATAAAATTTTTGTTCCAGAACAAAACCAACTGTACTGTCATTCTCTATCAGTTCTGAAATTTTAGGAGGCTCTGTTGCAACTACAGCAGCCTGACTGAATATTGGACATCCTATGGCATCACTATAACCAAATCCATCGGTGCCGGAATAGCTGATATGCCAATCAACCAACTTTGCACTGTTTAATATTCTTGCATCTTTATATAGCACATTACTGATCATTAAACCGTCAGAACTGGTGATCAAATAATCCATCTGCCAATTATTTCTTTTAATGTTATTGACCTTTTCGCAAAAACATTCAGCAATGTTATCGTTTTGAAGTTTACGTTCTGTTACGACAATATTGGGGGCATCCTTACCAACATTCGTCCATCGATAACCAACCAAACGACAATCGGTTAGATCAACAACGGCCCACAATGCCCTGTTGCCCTGTACAAAAGTGGGTGCTACACAGAGATGCAGTGAACGTTCGCATTTGGTTCTGTTCAATGCTGTTTTTGTGGAAGACATGACAGGCAGATCTGCGGATGGTTTAAAGCCCAGTGCTTTTTCAATTTCAGGAGCGTTAACTGCAATATTGACCGCCAACTTTTTAAGACTTAACGGAATATCGGGTTGCGATTGCGGATAGTGATTCACACTCAGAACCTTTTGTGTGAAAACATCTACAATGCCAATGGTGGTGAGGTTATGTGCGAAATTATACATTTCAACTCTTAGCACGGTTCCGGGTAAAAATGCAGTGCCTTTTTTAATATCACCCGGTCTTGCAGGATACACACCGAATATTTGATTCAATAAAGCTTTTTTATCGGTTTTGTCTTTCACGTAACGGGTAAATTCTTTATCAGATAAAGCAATTCTTTGTGCCAATATTATATTTTCATTTTCATTTTCTTTGAATAATTGTACAGGGATATCTTGTCCCAATACAGCATGGATCTCTTTTTTTCTTTCTATTATAAACCAATTGGTATCTGCCTTTCCGTCACCTAAAATGCCCGGCTTAAATTCCCCTACGAAGCCTGCATTAGCCGGAGCGTCTTTCTTTTTTGATTGTTGTGAAAAAAGCAAGGATGCAGAAAAGAAAGAGCAGGCAAAAATGAAAAGAAACTTCTTTGAATATTTTGAGAAAAGCATCTTAATTCTGATTTAAAAATGG
>CAIMKO010000487.1 GCA_903841915.1 uncultured Chitinophagaceae bacterium
ATGGTGGCGCAAAGCATGATCAACTCAATCTTCAGTTCAAATCCTAAAACCTATGTTGCGGTAAATGAAGTGAAAGTGCAGCCCACTTTCCTCACAACCCAAATCTCTGGCGAAAAGCAAAGTATAGAACAAGCACTGAGTCTTGAAAAATATGAGCGTTTAATGAAGTCGTATAAGTTTCTGAAAGACACTGCTGCATTACAATACACTGCTTTTAATTCAAAAAGAGAACCAACCCCGGAAGAAAAAAAAGCAACCTGTATGAATGCGCAAAATGAAATAAACCGACTTACAGCAATGAAGAAAAATTTTGAAAAGCAATTGGGCTCTTTTGAAAAATTGGGTAATAATATCGAAGATTATAAGAAAGAATTTGAGCATGTAAGTGATACTGCAAGAGAAGGCATGGTTGATAATTTACTGGATGTGTTGCCTGTAGATATGATGAAAGTTAAAGCGACTGATTTAATAAATACTGCTACTAGTTTTCGGGAAATAGCTGAGGGAGCAAAACTCTTTGCAAAAGTTCAAAAATTAGAACCTGCATTGTCAGCAGCAAAAAAGATGAATGCTGCTACAAATTTATTGTTGCATAACGCCAAGGAGGGCATGACCGATAAGAGTTTAGAACAAATCGTTCTTACCAATGACAACTTTACACAAACAGGTGTTTTAGTAGAGGAATTAAAATCTCTTGGCGGTGAAAAATATGAACCGGTAGTTGAAGCTTTGGGAAAGACTTTGCAATTTCAGGGCGGGACTTTAAAAATTTATGATGATTTAATTGCAGGCGAAAGGCTTTCTGCGAATGCGTCTATTCTTGAAGGTTCGGGAGGTAAAATGTTGCAAAATATAATTAGTGTGGCCGGACAGTTTTGTCCATTAGTACGAATCACCAATGCAGGCGAACAGCTTTTAGAGAAAACAGCTTATGCAGCAATTGCGGAATATTCAGCCCATCAAATGGCAACCTCGGTCTCTCAAAATGAAAAAGCAAAAGAATATTCACGAAATAAAATAAATGAGATCAATGATAAGCTAAAAAATTACGAATCGATTGTAAACGAATATCGCAAAATAAACCCTGCTGGATGCCCTGTTACGGAATAAATGCAAAATGCATTGATGAAAACATCATTTTTATCTATTTCCAAGAAAAATTGTCTTATTGAATCATATTTGACCCCATTCCTGAATAAGACATCCTTCCTGAAAGTTTAATATTCATTTGAATAATTAAATAATATCGCTATTTTTAGTTTCTGTCGCTGCTTCAAAGACGAGATAGGTGTTAAGCAATGTTATAATGGGAGGATTGAGAATGAAGCTAGGTTTCTTTCATGTTCTTATGATTGACGAAAAGCATATTTTTTTGCCATAGATATCTTAAACTTTTATTCCCATATTTAAACTTTAAACCAAAACCTAACAATTATGAAATCAGTAGTCACGGCTATACTGGCAGTAAGTCTTATTGCCTGTAACAGCACGCAAACCCGCAAGAACACCGACCTTATTCAGCAAAATTTAAAAGGGAAAGTGCAATCCCTTGAGGAAAGAACAACAAACTTCGACAGCAGCGGAAAGGCAAAGTCGGATTCTACAATCGGTATATCCGGTTTTAATGCAGAAGGTTATAATACAACTTACACGGCAAAAGATTCTTCAGGAAAAATAACGGTAAGCCAAACCATTGCACATAATCCGGATGGAACAACCAGCGAAGTAAAAGCCACAAAAGATGGTAAACAAACCTTTCGTGTTACGATAGAAACAGATGGTAAAGGCAACTACACTACTGCCAAATCATATGATTCAACAGATAAACAAGATAGTTATTACACAGAGCTGAAAACAAATGAATATGGTATTACTTATGCCGGCAAACAATATTTCATGAGCGGCAAGATAAAAAGCACTTTCGATATGAAATACGAAGGGCCTAATTTTGTTGGTGGTGTTGCTACTGACAGTACAGGTAAACCTTCTTACCAGGGTACCGTTAAACTGAACGAGAAGGGAGATGCCATAGAAGAACACTATACAACACATGAAAAGGATAGTACCATCACCAAAAATCCGACATACAAGTACGATAGTTACGATGATAAAGGTAACTGGACACAGCGTACAACTACTGATGATAAAGGCAAGAAAACAACTGTTGTAAAAAGAACGCTCACTTATTATAAAGATTAGAAACAACATCAATTTTCCTTCTACACTATCCGTAAACTTCGAAAGAGGTTTACGGATTTTTTTATAAATGCAATACTTAGTATACATTCATGAAACAAATGTTTTGCATTGAAATAGCTCTAATAATTATTACCGTTATACATGATCTTAAGAAAAGCAGCATATTCAACATTACCTGTTATTTGGAACATCTTACAGCAGGCTATTGAACAAAGAAAACAAGATGGCAGCGAACAATGGCAGAATGGTTATCCTAATGAACAAACTGTTGATGAGGACATCAGCAATGGCTATGCTTATGTGTTGACAGATGATGATGTGATCATTGCTTATGCAGCTATCATTTTCGGAGTAGAACCCGCTTATGAAGAAATTATTGGAAAATGGCTTAGCAATGGCGACTATGCAGTTGTGCATCGAGTTGCAGTATCAAATGCAGTAAAGGGGAAAGGGATCGCGACACATTTATTCAAAGCGATCGAAGATCTATGCATGGAACAAAAGGTCTATAGTATTAAAGTAGATACCAACTTTGACAATATTCCCATGCTGAGAATTCTGGACAAATTGAATTACACCTATTGCGGAGAGATCTTCTTTTGCGGAGCAGCACGAAAAGCGTATGAGAAAGTAATTATTCCTTTTTAGGGGCCAGAGTTTTACTTCAACAACTCACAAGGTTTTAATCCTGTATGCTTTTTGAAAGCAGCAGAAAAATGGGAGATGGAAGAATAGCCGAGCATGGCGGATACATCGGTTACCGACAAAGACTTTTCATAGAGCAGGTATTTGGCATGCTCCATTCTTTGCTGCTGATAAAAATCAAATATCGTGGTACCGAATATTTCTTTGAAGCCTTTCTTTAAATAACATTCATTCATGGCAACCTTACGGCTCAGTTCCTTGATGGTCAAAGGATCGCCGATATGTTGTAACAGAATTTCTCTGGCCTGGTGAATGGATTCTTTACTTCTTTCATCTGCTAAGAATTTGCAGGTGAAGCCTTCTTCTTTTTCGTCGATCAAATGATCCAGACTGTACAATAATAATTCGTGCACTTTCGCATTCACGAAAATGTTTTCTAATGCACCGCTGTAACTGTGATTGAGTATAGCATCTAAGACGTTACGCTTTTTGAGCGACAGGGTAAATATTTTACTGAATGCGTTGGGATGTTTGAAAGCCAATACCTCATCTTTTCTGTTACTCAGTTTTACATTGTGTGTAAACTGGTGCAGGAATGTAGAAGTGAAATGGAAGGTAAAAACGTCTACGGTTCTAATCTTGCCGCTGCAGCTATCTGTTGGCAGTTGTTTGCATTGCGCACAACTTTTCTCTTCACAATATCTGTTGCCTGTAGTGCAATAACGGAGCTCTAAATAATTATCTGAAGGACGTTTGGCATTATAGTGATACACCATCATACCTGTGTCCTCAGCGATCCATGGATGCTGTGCATAGTAGCGGCGAATGTCGTATTGAATACTGCCGGGAATCTTCTGTTGTTTTTGATACAACAGATCCATGCTGGGTTCAATGCCACCACGCTGTGCTACTTTTAATATGTCTAAAGCCTGAATCATGTTTGAACAGCAAAATTAATGTATCTACATCTAATTTCCAAGTCACGAGTTTGTAAGTTAGTCTTTCCTGCTGTAATTCGCATTTCTTTGGCTTTGATTTATGTTAATTTTTGCAGCCCGAAAAGGTGGAAAAATTGCCCCTTTTCGAGTAAGAAAAGCCCCTTATTTACCTTATCTTCGCCCACTTCTTAGTATTTAACCAAACACAGTAGTGACAAGCATTTATGACAGACGAACAACAAAGCAGTAATGACGCACAGAATAAGAATTATGGTGCAGATAGTATACAGGTCTTAGAAGGGTTGGAAGCGGTTAGAAAAAGGCCTGCCATGTATATCGGAGATGTAAGTGTAAAAGGGCTTCACCATTTAGTATATGAGGTGGTTGATAATTCCATCGATGAGGCATTGGCCGGGTATTGTAAGAATATCACGGTAAACATTCATGGGGATAATTCCATCAGTGTTGTTGATGACGGCCGCGGTATCCCGACTGCCATGCACACCAAAGAAAAAAGAAGTGCATTAGAAGTGGTAATGACCGTTCTGCATGCCGGCGGTAAATTCGATAAAAACACATACAAGGTTTCCGGTGGTTTGCATGGTGTGGGTGTTAGTTGCGTAAATGCATTAAGCAGCACATTGCAGGTAACCGTATATCGGGAAGGAAAAATATTTGAACAGGAATATCATGAGGGCAAACCGGCTTATGCGGTTCGCGAAATAGGGTTTTCCGATAAGACCGGTACTACGGTTCATTTCTGGCCTGATACCACCATCTTTCAGGAAACAATTTTCAAGAGAGAAATATTGGAAGGACGATTACGCGAATTGTCTTACCTGAATAAACGCATCAATATCATTTTGAATGATCTGCGTGAAACAGAAGAAGACGGAACGAATTACACAAAGACTTTTTACAGTGAAGGAGGTATCGTTGAGTTTGTGGAAATGCTGGATAAGGCAAGCAATCGTCAACCCCTGATCTCAACCACCTTATATTTCGAAGGATTGGATGAAGTAAGCAATGTGGCTGTGGAAGTGGCCATGACTTACAATGATGATTTTAAAGAACATATTTTTTCCTACGTTAATAATATCAATACCATTGAAGGCGGTACCCATGTAACCGGCTTCAGACAGGCATTGACCAGGGTATTCAAGTCTTATGGCGATAAGGAAGGATTATTTGAAAGAGCAAAAGTGGAAGTGGAAGGCGATGATTTCAGAGAAGGGTTAAGTGCGATCATTTCAGTGAAAGTCCCTGAACCGCAATTTGAAGGTCAGACCAAAACAAAACTGGGTAACAGTGATGTAGCGGGAACTGTTCAAACTACTGTTGGAAAAGCATTGCTGGCGTATCTGGAAGAAAATCCCAGAGAGGCAAAAAATGTGATCTCAAAGATCGTTTTAGCTGCGCAGGCCCGTGTGGCTGCCAAAAAGGCAAGGGAGTTGGTTCAGCGTAAAACAGTATTAAGCGGTGGCGGTTTGCCGGGTAAACTGGCTGATTGCAGCGAACGTGATGCTGAAAAATGTGAATTGTACCTGGTAGAAGGAGATAGTGCCGGTGGTACTGCCAAGCAGGGACGTGACAGAAGTTATCAGGCCATCCTGCCATTACGTGGTAAGATCCTGAATGTGGAGAAGGCCATGGAGCATAAGATCTACGAGAACGAGGAAATCAGAAATATGTATACCGCTTTGGGTGTGACCGTTGGAACCCCTGAAGATCCTAAGCAATTGAATCTGGCTAAACTGCGTTATCATAAACTCATCATCATGACCGATGCCGATGTGGATGGTTCGCATATCGCTACGCTGATCCTCACTTTCATTTTCCGCTATATGAAAGAACTGGTAGAACAGGGCTATGTGTACATTGCCCAGCCGCCATTATATCTGGTGAAAAAAGGAAAGGAGCAATCATACGCCTATTCAGAAGAACAGCGGAAATACTGGATCGAGAAACTGGGTGGGGGAAAAGACGAGTCTGTTACCACACAGCGATATAAAGGTTTGGGTGAGATGAATGCAGAACAATTATGGGAAACCACGATGGATCCGGCCCGCAGAACCCTAAAACAGGTGACTATTGAGAGTCTGGCAGTGGCAGACGGGGTTTTCAGCATGCTGATGGGGGATGACGTAGCTCCCAGACGTGAATTCATCGAAACGCACGCCAAATACGCTAAAATAGACGTATAATTAGCCTGTATGTGGATTAGTTCTTATGTGCACTGTTTCCACTTACAAGAAAAAATATTAGCTTGTGCCTGTTTACAGACCAAAAAAATTATTTACTAACCTTATTCCGGAGTACGGGATATTAAATTCTACAAACTATGGACACTTCAAAAATGATTAAAGCATATTGCCTTAAGACAAAGGAAAAAAACGTTCCTCTGCAAGACGCAGTGATCAAAAAGACTGCTAAAGGCGGTTATATGGCTGCTGGTCATGATGGCAAAGGAAATAAGATGGCTGCTATCCTCAGCGAAGCAAAAGCATTGCAAGCCATTGCTGACGGTGTTGCTAAAAAGGAATTTTAGTTCTACAATCTAATACTTGAAATTATAAAAGTCCCGCTGATGAAGCGGGACTTTTTATTTGAGGCCATCCTATATCATGATGATTGCCCTAATTAGTTTATTAATTTGATCGTGAAGGGGTATTCGTAAATTCTTCCTTCGCTGGCACGAATGATGCCGACAATAGTTAATGCGGTGCCGTACAAACCTAAGACAACCATCATCGGTATCCCGATTATTAAGAATATCAGAATAAAACAAATGATGAAAGCAACAGCGCCTGCCACATGAAAATTAAATGCCTCTTTTGCATGTGCTGCAATAAAAGCGGATTCGTTTTTCTTAATAATATAGATCACAAGCGGTGCAATAAAAGGGAAAAGAAAAAAGGAAAGATGTGTCAATAAAGCAATCGTTTTTTCATCTTGTGTTGGAACATAATCCGGTAAATAATCTGTACCTAATAAGTTTGCCATAGCTTAAATTTTAAATTGAATTTAAATCAAAGAAAGCAAATGGCATAATTGATCACATTATTTTATTACAGCCTGATACATTTGTGTAAGGAACCGCAGCATGGCCTTCATGTCTTTCATCGGTTCAACCACCAATAAGAAATTTTTGCCCACCTGTTTCAGTTTGGCTTTGTTGGTTCCGGTTTGCAGAAAGCTTAGAACGTTTTTGAAAAGGTCGGATTCAAAATAAGGTGAATCGGGTTTATTAATGAAATAGCATCGCAGTATCTCACTCTTTAAAGTCATTTTTTCAAAACCAAGGTCAACGGCCATCCATCTGCAACGTACCGTTGTAAACAGATCTTCAATCTGAGAAGGGATAGGTCCAAAACGATCGATCATTTCTTTCTGAAATTCCAGCAGGTCTTCCTCTTTTTCGCAATTATCTAATCTGGTATAAAGTGATAATCTTTCAGTGATGCTTTCCACAAAGGAATCAGGTATCAGTATCTCAAGGTCCGTATCGATGGTACAATCACTCACAAAGTCATCCTGTTTGCTGATCTCTTCTTTAAATAGATCTTTGAACTCTGTTCTCTTTAATTCGCGGATGGCTTCTTCCAATATCTTCTGATACATTTCGAAACCAATCTCGGCCATGAAACCGCTTTGCTCTCCCCCGAGCATATTGCCTGCACCGCGTATGTCAAGATCACGCATGGCGATCTGGAAACCACTTCCCAGATCACTGAACTGTTCTAAGGTTTGCAATCTCTTTCTGGAGTCGGTTGGTAAACTGCTCATGGGCGGTGCCAATAAATAGCAGAATGCTTTCTTATTGCTGCGACCCACTCTTCCGCGTAACTGATGCAGATCGCTTAATCCAAAATGATGTGCATTATTAACGATGATGGTATTCATGTTAGGAATATCAACACCGCTTTCAACAATATTGGTACAAACTAAAACATCATATTTCTTATCGATGAAATCCAATATTCTTTCTTCCAGTTCATTTCCCTCCAATTGACCATGTGCAAAACCGATACTGAGATCAGGACATAAACCTTGAATCAGTGCGGCCATTTCTGCCAACCCATGCACACGATTGTGAATGAAGAAAACCTGCCCACCTCTTTCCGTTTCAAAATAAACCGCATCGCGAATAAAATCATCATTAAAAATTCTAACTTCTGTTTGAATAGGCTGACGATTTGGCGGCGGCGTATTGATGATGCTGAGATCTCTGGCACCCATCAG
>CAIMKO010000488.1 GCA_903841915.1 uncultured Chitinophagaceae bacterium
GAGAACCTCAACATGACATCGCGTCTCTTAACTTAATGACATTGCCCCAAGGGGCGACATTATTATTAAATCAATTTATATTTTTTTAAAGATAAAAATATCTTAACCGCGATAAAATCAATGTCGCCCCTCCGGGGCTTTGGATCACATTGACCGATTTTGACTACCATAATTTCGCCCCGCCGGGGCTAGAAGATATTCTTCAGTTGGTTTAAACATTTACGATGTTTTCGCCAAGATTGGCTAGCGTGACAATCCTTAACAAAATAACAAGCTTTAGCGAAGCCAATTTATAAAAATTTGTTATAACCATTTTACCTAAAAACATACTAAACTATATTTGTATACGTAATAGAAGGACACTATAGAAAGGCCATTACTTCGCTATATAAGGACTATCACTTCAACGGAGGATGAACGGAAGATGAACGGAGGATGGACGGAGGATGCAGCCATCAGCACTATCTGACAAGTATATCAATCCTATGGCAAGAATAAAGAATAATATGGTATTGCAGGGCACGAGCGGGCAGCTAGGCAAGCAGTTGCTGTTGAAGCAATACGCTTATGGAGCCGTGCTGTCTAAATACCCTGATATGAGTGCTGTTAAGCCCAGTGAAAAACAAATAGAAGGATACGATAAATTTAGAGTTGCTGTTGCTTATGCACAATCTATTATAAACGATGCAAAGAAGAAAAAGGCTTATCAAAAAAAGCTAAAGCCCGGACAAACAGTCTATCATTTTGCTATCAGAGAATACTTGCAAAACCATTGACAAAGTTTTCTACATCTTTAAAGACTCCATCTACAATCTATTTACGCTCCGTTTCTTTCAATGACAAAGGGTTGCCAACCTTTTGAAGGTTGGCAACCCTATACTAACAACGATAAAACAATTCAAAATAATGTAATCAATAGCTATAGAAGCAAAAGCTATTTACGTTCCGTTTCTTTCATGAATTCTCGTAGGTAATTCCCCCATATTTTAGGAAGAGAATGCGTACCATGTCCTCTCGTTTCGGAACTGATGGGTAACAAAATGTATTTACCCTTTGCCACCTTCAATATGGCTGTATCCAACACTTTTAATTCGGGAGGATTGATCTGATCATCAGCAGAATTAATAGCCAATAAAGGCGCTTTAATGTTTTGAAGATAAGGCGCCGGATTATATACTCTCGAAGCATCGAACTGATAGATCATATCATTGGCATCTTTGCCCTTGGCAGCATTGATCAGATATTTATCCAGGAATAATTCGGCAGCACTTTTAGTTGGTGCATCTTTCTGCCATTGCAATGGCACACTTGACATGATCATCAGAATATCCAATGCATGTTTTAAACCAACTGCAGGTTGTTGCAGATAGTTACCCTTATTCCAGGTAGGATCTTCTTTGATGGCATCAATGATCATTTTACGAAGTATCCTGTTTCTTCCTGCAATTTCAATAGGCAGACTGGCCAAAGGAAGCAATGCATCCATGAAATCAGGATAACGATAGGCCCATACCCAGGTATGCATCCCTCCCATGGATGTTCCCATGATCAATCTTGCATGCTGAATGTTCAGATATTTGGTGAGTAGTTGATGATCTGCGTCCACCATATCATCGTAAGTATAGGCAGGGAATTTCATTCTTAATCCATCACTGGGTTTACTTGATTTCCCGTGTCCAATACCATCGGGTAAGATGATGAAATATTTAGCGGCATCTAAGATCTGTCCTGCTTTAAATAATTGTCCTGCGAAATTTTCGGTCAGGAAGTTCTCCCCGCTTCCACCTGTTCCATGCATGATCAATATCGCATTGTCAATTTGTCCCTGTTGATTCAAATGCGCTGTACCAACAGTATAATAATGCAGGCGCAAAGAATCAAGTATGGAACCATCTGTGAATTTAAATTGATTCACTACATAGGTTCCTTCCTGATAAGGAACAGCTTTTTGCGAAAAAAGGGTTGTTGAAAAAAGAATACCCCATATCCCTACAAAAATGATCTTGTTAATTTTCTTATTGAATAATTTCATGTGTTTAAGCTGTCTTTAAAATTAACTTTAAATTATTTTACCACAGTGGCCACAGTGTTTTTTCACAGAGTAAACGGAGTTTTACAATATGCTCTGCGAAACTCTGTGAATTACTCTTTTACTCTGTGGTTAAGTTATATTAAATTTTGACATAGTACTTATCATTTAAAAAGATGAAACATCTTATGCTGAAAATTAAACTTATTCTTGAGATATCTTTGCACACAATATTTAAATTATGGAAACAGCATTAAAGATCGGATGGATCGGTTTGGGTAATATGGGTAATCCCATGGCCAATAATTTATTAAAAGCAGGTCATGACCTGACAGTCTATAACCGTTCAAAGAATAAAGAAGAAGCCCTCTTGCAAGCAGGTGCGAGATCAGCAAGCAGTCCTCAGGCTTTGCTGGATAGCTGTGATATAGTGATCACAATGTTGTCCGATGATGCCGCAGTGAAAGAGATATTTGAAGGCCCTTTGGGTTTATTGTCCTCTGCAAATCCGGGGAA
>CAIMKO010000489.1 GCA_903841915.1 uncultured Chitinophagaceae bacterium
AAGTAGATGATATTGCATTTTACTGCTACACCAGAAATGTAGAATATTATGATGTACAATTAGAGTTGGTAGATCATATTGCAGATATAATTGAGCATTTGCAGAAAGCCAATGTAACATTGAGTTTTAGCGAAGCATTGGAATTGGCTGGAAATCAATTTAGCGATGATGAGTTTAAAGCGATTGTAAAAAGCAAAAAGAAATCACTTCAAAAAAATGTATCTATATTGATTGAGAAAGAATTCATTTCTTTTTTTACAGTACCTAAAATTATTTTAACTGCCACATTATTTCTTGGGGCTTTGCTGCTTCCTGCTCTTATGAAAGAAAACAAAATTATCGGAGTGATATTACTTTTTATTATGATGACACCTTATTTATATTATTCATTTATTTTTAGAAATGAATCTAAACAATTTGTAGAAGATCGAAAAGGTAACTTGTTATGTTTAAAAGTAAGAAGTCGATATGAAATACTTGCTACGCTTACTGCGATGTCTTTGAATATTTTTTTGAATTTGATTCGAACTTTGTTTGATATTCATTTAGATATCAAAAATAAGCCAACGTTATTTTCGGCTATTTTGCTTTTGGGTGCAATGCTCGAAATTTTATTCATCGCAATTTTATTTGTAAGAGTTTCATTTAATGAAAAGATGAGAGAACAATATCCAAAAGCATTTGCATGAATCAAGAACTAACACCACAACAAATAGATGAACTGTTTGCATTCTGCCGTAGGCATTATGTTCATTATTATGATGTCCAATTAGAATTGGTGGATCATTTGGCAAATGCTATCGAAGAAAAAATGACTGTTGATAAAACTATTTCTTTTGAAACTGCATTAGATGATGTGCATAAAAGCTTTGGCTACAAAGGATTTGCTGGTGTGGTGGAAGCTAAAGAAATTGCATTGTTCAACAAGAATAAACAACTTAGATGGAATCTCTTTTTTAAATATTTTACTGTACCGAAAATTGCTCTTACACTATTTCTGGTTGGTTGTTTTCTGTTTATTGGATCTGTTGTTCCTCAAAATAAACTTAATAATGTTTCAGCTATTATTGCAATTGCTTTTGTCGTATTTGAAATATTTGTTGCAGTTAAGAGTTATCGAATATTCAATAAGGTATCAAAGAAATTGCTATTGATCTCTTCACGTTATCAACAAAACTTTTTTTCTTTTCTTGCATTACAATTTCTTGTACAATTTGTAAAATTTTCAGATAAAAATGACCTTTCATTTTCAGGATATACATTTTTTTCTTTCCTTGTAGGATTGATGATTGCTGCAACATTATCCTATTATGACCTTTGCAAAAAACTTTTAGATATTTCTCATGAACAATATCCTCAGGCATTTGTATCGTAAACAAAAAAGCCTATTGATATTTTCAACAGACTTTAAAGTTAGTAAGTAATTTATGGCTCAATTAATATTAATGATAGTTCTTTGATTCGCTTAAATCCTTTATCAGCGGTAACTAAAGTAAAACCTCCTTCAATTGCTGTTGCGGCTATTAACGCATCAGGGACTGCTATTTTTATTTTACGTTTTAATTCAATTGCTTTTTTCTTGATTGAATTTGAAATCGGAATGACCTGACAATATTCAATAACCGTTTCACGAATCTTTATTTCAGTTTCTTTCATTTCTTTGACACCCAAAATCTCAATTTCGGTTACAATTGACACGGACGGAGGTATATCAAAATAAAGTCGGACATCTGCCATGCCTTTTAAAGCATACAATAAGATATTGGTATCAAGCAAATAGTTATTTCCATTCACTTCTTAAACGCTTTTGAATTTTTAAGCCATCATCTAATTGAGGTAATTTGCCAAAAAAAGAACTAACCGCTTTATTATTCGCAGATATCTTTTTTTTGTTAAGTATTTGCCTTACTTTTTTTTCAGGAGTACCTTTTGGGATTTCAATTATCATGTAGCATTCTTTTACTTCTTAAAAATAAGAAATTTTATTTTTTAAAAAGGAAAATAATTCTTTAAAACATCCGTTTCATCTGTGCGATCCGTGTTCCAATTTCTTACTCCCCTTTAGGGGTTGGGGGTTTCAAATCCAACTTGATCTGCAACTCATCAAATTGTTTTGCATCAATGGTTGATGGTGCATCCAACATCACATCTCTGCCGCTATTGTTTTTAGGGAACGCAATAAAATCTCTGATGCTTTCACTGCCACCCAAAATAGAACACAAACGGTCGAAACCGAATGCCAGTCCGCCATGCGGTGGAGCACCATATTCAAATGCACCCAATAAGAATCCAAACTTATGTTGTTGTTCAGCTGCATCCATTCCTAAAGCAGCAAACATTTTTTCCTGTAATTCTCTTTGGAAGATCCTGATAGAGCCACCACCAATTTCATTTCCGTTCAACACCATATCATACGCATTGGCTTTGATACCGGCATAAGGATGTTCTAAATATTTATCTAGATCTTCAACTTTCGGGCTATTGTTGATCATGATGTTAATATGATCAGGCTTAGGACTTGTGAACGGATGATGTCTTGCTACCCAACGACCTGCACCGCCTCCATCCTGATCTTCTAAAGCAAACTCAAACAACGGGAAATCCATTACCCACAATAATCTAAACTCATCATCTTTTCTAAAACCCAGCCGTTTGCCCATTTCCAAACGCAATTCGCTGATGGCTTTTCTGGTTCTTTCTTCCGCACCTGCTAATATTAAGATCAGATCACCTGCACTTGCATTTGTGGCAGTGGCTATGGCTTTTAATTTTTCTTCCGTATAAAATTTATCAACACTGCTTTTAAAAGTTCCGTCGGCATTGCATTTAATGGTCACTAAACCTTTCATTCCGATCTGCGGGCGTTTTACCCATTCTGTTATTTCGTCTGTTTGTTTTCGGGTGTATTCACTGCAACCCGGAACAGCAATGGCAACAACTGTTTCAGCTTCATCAAACACTTTAAAATCAACGCCGCTGATCAATGATGACAAACTTTCTTTTGTTGGAAAAGTATGTGCTGGAAATTTCAAATTACAGATCTTCATGCCAAAACGAATGTCAGGTTTATCATTTCCAAACTGCCACATGGCTTCTTCCCAACTCATTCTTTCGACTTTCTCGGTGTAATCGATATTCTTGACATCTTTAAAGATCCGTTTCACCAAACCTTCAAACATGTTTAGAATATCTTCCTGCTCCACAAAACTCATTTCACAATCTATCTGTGTAAATTCAGGCTGACGATCAGCACGAAGATCCTCATCCCGAAAGCATTTCACGATCTGATAATAGCGATCATAACCGCTCACCATCAACAATTGTTTGAATGTTTGCGGGCTTTGCGGCAATGCATAAAATTGCCCGGGATTCATCCTGGATGGCACCACAAAATCTCTCGCACCTTCGGGGGTTGATTTGATCAGGAAAGGCGTTTCGATATCCATGAAGTTATTTTCATGTAAATAATTTCGGGTGGAACGACCCACTGCATAGCGCAATTCCAGATTTTTCTTCACAGCATTTCGGCGAAGGTCAAGATAACGATATTTCATTCTAAGATCATCGCCACCATCGGTATCATCCTGAATGGTAAATGGAGGGACCGCCGATTTATTCAATATCTTAAATTCACTCACCACGATCTCAATTTCACCGGTGAGAATGTTTAAGTTTTTATTGCTACGTTCGTTCACTTTCCCTTTTGCCTGCAACACAAATTCACGGCCTAAAGGATTTGTATCCAATTCGGTTTGCAAACTCTCACCAAACAATAATTGCGTGATGCCGTAACGGTCGCGCAGATCAACAAAAGTGATGGCGCCAAATTTTCTTACTGTTTGTACCCAGCCTGATAATGTTACTTCTTTATTTACATCACCGATCCTTAATTCACCACAAGTATGAGAACGATACATTTTATTTTTGATTTGAGATTTAAAATTTATGATTTTATTACCTGATATAAGATGTCTGACCTAAACGGATACAATATATCCCACCATTTACATCAGCTATCATATAGCCTTGAATTGGGCTGCAAATATAGGCGAAATGGGCTTTTGGAAAGGTGTAAACTGCGTTAGTTAAGCATTAAAGTTTCATCTTTGCAGCCTAAGCACATGCAACCATTAAACATATCAGAATTAAAAAGAAACCGCCTGGCACTGGCTTTTTTCTTCTTTTTATCAGGACTTCGCTTTGCAAGCTGGGCCAGCCGTATACCGGATATTCAATCACATCTGCATTTGAGTGATGCTGCATTGGGTTCTGTATTATTTGCTTTACCTGCAGGTTCTATGAGCGGATTGCCTCTTTCAGGTTATTTAGTTGCCAAATTCGGCAGCAGGAACATTTTATTCCTGGCAACGATCTTATTTCCTGTTTCCATGATCGGTATAGGGATGGCAAATAGTAGCCTTGCTTTAGCTGTTCAATTGTATTTCTTTGGGGTTACGGGCAATATGATGAATATCTGCACCAATACACAGGCTGTTTCTCTGGAATCATTATACGGGAGAAGCATCATGGCTTCTTTTCATGGTTTATGGAGTTTAGGGGGATTCAGTGGCGCAATGATCGGAACATTTATGGTAAGTGCAAATATTGATCCGTTGCAACATTACTTATGGATTAGTGGGGTAGGCTTAGCAATTGCATTTTGTATTTATCCATTTACATTTAAGAATGAAGTGAAGACAAAACATAAGAGCAGATTATTTGTAAAACCGGATGCCTATTTATTGGTGATCGGATTCATCACTTTTGGAAGTATGGTTTGTGAAGGAACTATGTTTGACTGGAGCGGTGTTTATTTTATGAAAGTGATCAATGCCTCGGTTCATTTAAGAACATTGGGTTATGTCTCTTTTATGAGTGCAATGGCAACAGGAAGATTCATAGGTGATAAGCTCATTATCAAATTAGGAGCAAAGAAAGTACTGCAATTGAGTGGTATCATTATCTCAACAGGATTATTGGTGGCTGTTCTATTACCTTATATCATCACTGCAACGATCGGGTTTTTGATGGTTGGATTTGGTGTTTCGGCGGTAGTGCCTTTATGTTATGCCATGGCAGGACGATCTACAAAAATGCCGGCAAGCCTGGCTATTGCTGCTGTTTCAAGTATTGGCTTTATGGGTTTTTTAATGGGGCCTCCATTGATCGGTTATATAGCACAAGCATCCAGTTTACGAATTTCATTTACAGTGATCGCCTTTTTGGGCGCCAGTATTTATTTTATGGCTCCGAAATTGAAAGAAGAATAAAGATTAATTTTTTATTGCCACGAATGCACAAATAAATCCTCGAAGAATGTAATAGGTTATTTTATAAATATTCGTGTATTCGTGGCTGACAATTTTTACATCGTTTCTAATTCGTTGTGATGTTTTGGTTTCCAGATGAGATAATAAAAACCAAGCAATAAAATTCCAATCGCAAACGGAATGATGGCAAGGTGTTTATAAGTGATGTCGCCATAAACAATATCGGAATCTATCTTAAAAAATTCACTCAGCATCCAATAGGCATTTGCAGTGATCCAAAAGCTAATGGCCACATTATGGCATAGTTCGCTCATGTATTGTCTTGTTCGATATGCGATCACTATTGAAATGATCAATGTTGGAAATATCATGGCTATGCCCAAAGGTCTCCAGATCATGCACCAACTGATATCTTTGAACAACCAGAAAACAATATGCAGGTTTTCCATTTTACGATAGCTGAGCGGAATGCTGTAACTGGCTTCGGGCTGAATATTGTTCATGCGTGCTTAGATTTTAGTGCGAAAAACTAAAAATAAGAAATCATGAAGTTTGACGGGATAAAATCTTGGAGAATCTTCTCACATCTGCCAAGGGATTAATAGGGGCGTTGTTGATGAGATTTTCTGTTAATTCATTGGCAAAGAAAGGCGCCAAAGAACATCCCTTGGTACCCATGCCGTTTAATATGCCAACGGATGGCATTAAGGGATGAAAGCCTACAAATGGCCGGCGTTCCACATTTGCAGGCCTTTCAGCAGCCCAGTGGTCCAAAATTTTGTAGGGTAGCTTCAGCCATTGCTGTAATTGTAATTGTGTTTTTATTTTAAATGCAGCAGTTGGATTTGTATCGGAATAATTCCATTCATAAGGAGAACCGATCCAGAAAAGATCTTCTTTCCAGGGAACAATGGTCAATCCTTGTTTATAAATATTTGTTCCGGGCAGATCGGGGATTTCAGCAATGATCACTTCTCCTTTATTTTTTGCGTACGGCAATAAAACAAAATATGGATTGTGAACACCCGCCGAGCCTTCACAGCAAATGATTTTCTCGGCGATGATGTTTTTATAAGTCACACGCTTCTCCGAGACAGTACAATCACTCCAATCAAACTTTTCTTCGAGTAATAAATTATTATCGATTAATTTTTTTCTCCAGCCCAACATGAGTTTTTGAATATCGGCCAAATAACAAGGATTGGTTTCACCAACACCGAGATAGAAATTAAAATAATCGTGTAAAGATCCTTCGTTTGTTGGTGTTCGTAAATATGTATTGTCTTCGGGCAAACGGTCTTCAAATGCCTGTTTCATCTGTACGCTCGCATGAAAACTAAGCACATTGCATTGCTGAATGACTGTTTCATTGATTTCATTTCCTAACTGCGTATAAGCATTTACTGCAAAGGGCATGATATCATTGATCATCCAGGTCTCTACAACCCGTCTACCGGTAACAGGATTGATCACGCCACTTGCGATACGCGATGCTGTAAAGGTTTCTGCATCATCTATCACGATG
>CAIMKO010000490.1 GCA_903841915.1 uncultured Chitinophagaceae bacterium
GCTTCCTGCTCAATAATAAAATCTGTTGTGCCCCATTTCCGGCCGAGATCAATGATTTCTTTTACAGGAATAATGCCTGTGCCGAGAATAGTAGAAACATATTCTTCCTGCTTGGGATCGCCTGATCTTATTTCATCTTTTACATGCATGGATGCAAATCGGCCCGGATATTTTTGCATGATGTCCAATGCTTTTGCGCCACCATTGATCATATTGCCAATGTCTAATTGCTGTATCACTAATGCAGGATCGGTCTCGGTGAGAATGATATCGAATAATGTTTTGCCATTCAAACTTTCTAAAAATTCAAAATGATGATTGTGATAACCAAACTTCATTCCCGAATGATGACATAGATCGCCACATCTATTAAAGAGGTCGAGCATTTTTCTTAAGTCATCATAATTCTTGCGACTGCTTTCTTCAATGGAAGGACTGATCACAAAATGTTGTCCGCAAGTTGCAGCATCTTCGACCGTATATTTCCATGCATCAGTAAAATCTTTTTTTGCATCATCCCAATGCGTAAAACGCATTACGGTATGACCGCTCGGCATTTTTAAACCCAGATCATCCAAGACTTTTCTAAATTCTTTTGCTTTCCATCCGTAAAATTTTCTGTCAACATAATTGGCGTGTTCAACATGTACATACCCCATTTTGCTTAATTGCTGCAAAGTATCGAGGGGGTTAAGTTTCATATCATCACGAACGGAATATAATTGAATGCCTGTTAATTCAGCTTTTCGTGATGCAGCAAATAATGAATGATTTAATAATGCAGTCCCTGCTAATGTGAGCGCACTGTTTTTTATAAAAGATCTTCTGGATGATTTCATAAGGCAATTGTTTAAGGCTTTAATAGGGATAGTTAAGGTAAGAAGTTTTTCTTTAGCCACGAACTTGCCTACCGGCAGGCAGGTGCACGAATAATTGACTAAGCAAGTTCGTGGCAGCAAAATCATTTCTTCAAAAACACATCATAGGCAAAACGGAGCAGTGTACCGATGATAACGATGAGGAAGAATATGCGGATGAATTGATTGCCTTTATTGATGGCAAGCTTTGCGCCAATGATACCGCCAACCGCATTACTGATCGCCATCGGAATAGCGATTCCCCAAATGATGCTGCCTTTGAGCATGAATAAAATGATCGAACCTGTATTGGTGGCAAGGTTCACCATTTTGGCATTGGCTGATGCATGCAGAAAATCAAATCCCAATAATGTAATGAAAGCAAGTATTAAAAAACTACCTGCACCCGGTCCAATGAAACCATCATAAAAACCAAGTGCCACACTTATCGCAGCTGCATATAAATATTGTGTTTTAGTAGAATGATCTTTTACGATATGCAATCCGAAATTCTTTTTCGAATAAGTATATACAGCAACGCAGGACAGCACGATCAGTAAAATGGGTTTCATAAAATCGTTATGAACCATGGTTAATAATTGGGAACCTGCAAAGGCGGAACAAAATGCGAGCAGCATCATCATCGCCAAGAGTTTCCAGTTCATTTTCACTTTTCGGATATAATAATATACGGCAGAACTTGTTCCGCTGAAGGAAGGGATCTTTAAGGAACCAATGACGGATGCAACAGGATAGGAAGGGAGCAAGATCAATGCGATAGGTAATTGTATCAATCCGCCACCACCAACAATAGCATCAACGAAACCAGCGCTAAACGCAGCGATACAAAGAATGAGTAGGGTTGTGCTATCCACTGTTTAATGTTTAAGATTTGCAATGATCAATCCGCAAATAACGATCAATCCGCTGATCAAATGAACGGAGGTAAATTGTTCCCCCAGTATTAATACAGCTTCAATGGTACTGAACACAGGCATTAGGTTGCTGAATAAAGAAGTTCTGGCAGGACCGATCCTGGCGATGGATGCGTTCCAGCATAAAAATCCTATGACGGAATTACCGATACCTAAATATAAAATGGTGATCACCATTCCATTTGTCCAATGCAAGGGCTCTGTAAAATGTGTTTCGATCAGATAAAAGGGTAATAAGCATAATGTGCCCGTAATGAAAATAGTCACTAAAAAGCTCATGGGTGAAATACTTGCCGGTCTTTTCTTTACAAGGATACTATAAATGGAAAACACAAAGGCACTGGCCAATATCCATAGATCACCTTTCCCGAAATGAAACTGCATCAGTTTTTCCCAGCTCCCTTTTGAAAGCAAGACTAAAATACCAGCGAAACAAAGCAGCATCCCGATCATTCGAAAGGCATTGATCTTTTCTTTCAGAAAGATGCGGGAAAGTATAGCAATGAAAAGAGGAGCAGCGGTCGTTGCAATTAAGACCAGATTAATTGCTTCGGTAAAATGCCCTGCTACATAAATGAAAGTATTGAACAATGTCACGCCTGTGATAGCAGTAAAAAATAAATATCCTTTATGTTGTAAGAGAATATCTTTTTCAGCAATGAATTTTTTCCATCCGATCAATACAATAAAGAAGGAAGCAGTGCCCCATCTAAAGAATGCAATACTGATGGGCGGGATCTGTTGGGCAATGCCTCTTGCCACCACATAATTGCCCGACCAGATGATGATGGTGATCATGGCAAAAGCAAAACCAATAAAGAGATTCTTATTCGGGGATGAATTCATTTGATTACAGGCGATCAGTGTGCAAAATCAGTTTCAAAATTTCCTTTGATGCGCTCCATCGGTGGATTGAAATAACCAAATTGCAGTTTCGGGAATTCTTCATGGATCAGGTCCTGCAATTGTTTCACCCCCATCATTTCTCCTGTTTCCGTTACGCCGATCTGCCCGAGATACCAATCGGGATCGATATTGAAATTGCGCCATTGGATCATAGAAAGATCTGTATCGATAATCAGTTTTCTTAATGCTTCATATTCTTCCGCACTGTCGGTCATTCCGGGAAATACAAAATAATTGATGCTGGTCCATCCGCCAAAACCGCGAACCACTTTAAGGCTTTCAATGATATCTTCAAACTGATAATTATTGGGGCGATAATATTTGGTGTAAATATCTTTTCTGGCAGAATTGGTGCTCACACGCATACTGTCCAGTCCGGCTTCGCATAAAGCTTTCACTGCTTTTGGCATGGACCCGTTCGTATTGATATTGATACTGCCTTTAGGGGTATGTTTACGTATCTCAATGATGGCTTCGCGAATGGTTTCCCACATCAATAAGGGTTCGCCTTCGCAGCCTTGTCCGAAGCTGATAATAGGATAGGGCGCATTCATTAAATGCGGAACGGTAAATTCTACAATTTCTTCTGCAGTGGGTTTGAATGTTAATCTATCCTGTGTTGAAACGATCGTTTCTTCTTCGGGCTGAAAGCTGATACAACCAATACAATTGGCATTACAGGCAGGGCTGGAAGGCACGGGACATTCCCATCTTCCTAAAGAAAAATTCCTGGCTGCGGGACAATGATAGGTATTACAGCAGTTTTCCATTAAATGCTTTACCAAACGATTATGCGGATAGGTCTCTATTAAATGCTCAGAACCTGATTTTATTTTAGCGTCATCATAACCCGCACATTCCTGACGGATATCCTGTTCAATTCTTACTGCCGGGACATAGAACTTTTTATCGAGCCATGCTGCAGCAGTATAACAGAATAGGGGAAGTGTGGGTGCATCAGGCATGGTCTCATAAGCTGCAATGTATAAACCCGTATGTGCAGGTGGAATAAAAGCGGCTACTGCCCAGCCTTTATCGCATAAACGCATCTCTCCGGTCAGAACATCAATACCGATGGCTTTTCGTCCGGGTAATTCGTATAGGTTTCCGCCATCAGGTAATTCGATCCATTCTTCATTGGGAATCGGGAAAGCATCCCATCCGGCACGTCCTGTTGCATAGAGGGTCAGGTCTTCAAAAATATTTCCTTTACCGTCAGAAAATAATAAATAGGGAGATTGTGTCAGCGCCATAATTATAGTTGTTCGATCACAGATGAAAGATAGAGAACCGTGATCGGCTATCTGTCATCAGACTGCTTTTTTTAATTGATGTCTGCAAAAGTCGTTAAAATCCTGTTCATCGGCTTCACTTATATCGGCATCAATTTCTTTTTGTATGAGTTTGTTGTTTTTCAAATCGATGGTTAAAATGCCTTCTTTGAGTACCACATTGCTTACGTCATTCCACATATATTTCCTTTTGGGTACCGTATTAAAAACCAGCTCTTCTGTATCGAATGCGACTTCAGGTGTAACCTTCAATGGCCTTTCTAATATACTAGCAATCAGATAACTAATACTCATGTAAAACCACTGTTGTTTATTCAGGTACCAGCCGCAGGCGGCTATCAATAAAGCAAAACGATACAACACATCATAACCGTTTCTATTCCTGATAAAACAGTAGATCAGCCAGTAGATGATAATGGCTGCGGCCAGAAAATAAAGGCTGGCCAAGCTTATGATATCGGCCAAAAAACTATCGGTCAAATTCTTCGTGCCTTCATAAATAAAAGCAGCAGCTGCCATCAACAACATCAGTTGACTGATCAGATCGATCAGTTTATGACCAGCTGGGGCTTTTGTAACAATGACGTAATCGTAAGTTTTCTGATGTATCATAGGTTTGCGAATCTAGCAAATTGACTTAAAAAATGTTTATTATTTTATAATTATTATAAAACAAAGTTTAAACACTGCCAACAATCATGTCAGGCTATTAGCTTTAAGAATTACTTTTGCAACCTAAAGAACCTAAGAATGAAGAAGACCCATATTATAGCATTAGTATTGATAGCCGCAGCGATCACCGTTTTGATCAGTTATACCGGTAATCTCACTACTTATGAGACTATCTCCTCTGCCCAGCAAAAGCCGGGAAAATTTGTAAACCTGATTGCCAAGATCGATAAGAGTCAGCCTTTGGAATATGATGCCATCAAAAACCCCAATTACCTTTCTTTTACGGCGATAGATACCCTGGGTAATACCGTGAAAGTGGTGTATCATAATACAAAGCCTACCGACATGGAAAAGAGTGACAGGATCGTATTAAAAGGAAGGATCAGCGGAGACCATTTTGAATGCAAGGATATTTTATTGAAATGTCCTTCAAAATATAAGGACGATACAAAAGCGGTCACTAAAAATGTAGAAGCAGGCAGCTAATTAAACAACCTAACAGACCCATAAAAATTTACAATGCAGTATATCGGCGAACATTTATTGCCCGGACAACTCGGCCACTTTTTCACCATCGTTTCTCTGGTTACCTCTTTGATTGCAACCATTGCTTATTTTAAGGCCAACCGAATTACAGAATTAAGTGAGAAGCAAAGCTGGATAAGATTTGCAAGAACTGCTTTTTTGATAGAGACCATTTCCGTGATCTCTATTTTTATTATCATTTATTTTTTAGTGGCCAACCACTACCATGAATATTTCTTTGCCTGGAATCACAGTTCACTTTCCCTGCAACCCAAGTATTTGCTGGCTTGTATCTGGGAAGATCAATCCGGTAGTTTCCTGTTGTGGAATATCTGGCATTGTGTATTGGGATGGATATTGATCTGGAGATCCAAAGATTGGGAAGCACCGGTAATGACCGCCGTTAATTTTGCACAGTTCTGTATTGCTACCATGCTGATCGGTATTTATTTCTTCGGAACAAAACTGGGTAACAATCCTTTTATTTTATGGCGCAACAATATGCCTGAACTTCCTTTGTTCAGCGATCCCAATTATCTGCAATTACCAAGAGTGCATGAAGGCAATGATCTGAATACCTTATTACAGAATTACTGGATGGTAATACATCCACCCGTATTGTTTTTAGGATTTGCATCTACCATCATTCCTTTTGCCTATGCATATGCAGGCTTGGTGAATAAGCGGCATGACTGGGTAAAAGTGGTTTTGCCATGGGCATCATTCTCAGCCGCGGTATTAGGAGCAGGCATCATGATGGGTGCAGCATGGGCTTATGAAAGTTTATCATTCGGTGGCTATTGGGCATGGGATCCTGTGGAGAATGCATCACTGGTTCCATGGATCATGATGGTGGCGGGCTTACATTGCAACCTGATCTACAGAAAGACAGGCTATTCATTGCGCAGCACCTATCTATTTTACATCATCAGTTTTATACTGGTATTGTATTCTACATTCCTGACAAGAAGCGGTATTCTTGGAGATACTTCCGTACACGCATTTGTTGGTTCTGACATGACCCTTCAACTGATCTTATTTGTGCTCGTGTTCTTTATACCGATCATGGTCTTGTTTTTCATGCGTTACAAATCTATACCCGCGATCAATAAAGAAGAAAGTACCTATAGCCGTGAGTTCTGGATGTTCATTGGTTCGCTGGTATTATTCTTAGCATCACTGATCATCACAGCAAAAACATCGGTTCCGGTTTATAATAAAATAACGGGCGCAAATATTGCACCTTCGGAAGATCCTGAATTTGCTTACAATCAGATCCAGATATTCGTTGCCATCATTCTAGGATTGTTAACTGCCACCGTACAATACTTCAAATACAAAGAAACCAGCAACAGTTATTTTGGAAAGAAGATATGGTTGCCTACTTTAATTGCTTTGGTCATCAGCATTGCCATCAGTGTATTCGGCAATATCGATTTCACTAAAAAAGGAATTGGATTTCTAGGCGCCATTCATGTGGCCATTTTTGCTGCCGTATATGCAGTGGTGGCCAATGCAGCTTATATATTTATTGTACTGAAAGGAAAGATCAAAATTGCCGGAGCATCGGTTGCACATATTGGTTTTGGATTGGTATTGCTGGGTATATTGATATCATCAGCTAAGAAAGATGTGCTGAGCAAGAATACCACCGGTATCGCCGTATTTAAAAAGGATAAGAATGAAGATCCTGCAGAGAATATAACGCTCTTCAAAGGGTTGCCGACCGATATGGGCCGGTACATGGTGACCTATATTGCTGATTCATTCAATACACAGGAACGCAAAAGATTCTTTCAAATTGATTTTAAATCGAAAGACGGTAAATCACAGTTTCAATTATATCCCGATCTGATCAAGGGTAATAAAGGAATGGAAGGATACTCTGCCAATCCTTCTTCACAGCACTATTGGTACAAAGATATTTTTGTATACATCTCTGCTTATCAGGAAAATACAAAAGCAGATACCAGCACCTATCATAATAAAGAATTAAAAGTAGGAGATACTTTATTCTATAGCAACGGATTGATGGTCCTGAATAAGGTTTCCAAAAATCCGGAAGAACAAAAAGCAAGATATGCGCCGGATGAATTATCGGTGTTCCTTGACTTTACGGTAATAGCAAAAGATGGCAGAAGATATGCCGCGTCACCCGGTATTGCAATTAAGGGTCAGACCTTACGTGAGATCCCTGATACAGTGAAATCACAAAGCATTGCTTTGCGTTTCAATAAAATAACAGATCAGTTTACTGGTAAGTTTGAGATCGGAATCAGAGAAAGTAATGCTATCACGGATCTGATCACTTTAAAAGTGTATGAGTTCCCAATGATCAATGTTTTATGGATCGGGATATTTGTGATGACCATTGGTTTTGGAATGGCCATCTATCAGCGACTTAAACCAAACAGCTTAACAGCGGTGTAAGGTTACTTTTTTTATCGGGCAGCATTAATAAGGAACAGGATGTCTATTTTTAGATTCAATGAAATTGTACAATAAACATATCATCTATTTTCTTTTCTTCACTGCAGCTTTTTGTTTTGCTAACAAGGCTGTTGCGCAGGATCATGGGATCTATGATACGGTTAAAGTGTATGCATATATTACGCCGCAGGGTGATACCATTCCGATGAGTTATCTGCCATTGGTTGAAGTAAGAGGAAAACTGAATGCACAATGGGCAAAGCACTGGGCTGAATGGACCCGTCTTCGCAATGCAGTATATGTTACTTATCCTTATGCAAGAACTGCTTCGAAGATCATGAATGAGATCAATGCAAAACTGGTAGGTGTAACTGACCGCAAGCAAAGAAAAGCCATCATCCATTCGCGCGAGAAAGAACTACGGAAAGAATTTACAGATAAGCTCACCAATCTTTCTATCTATCAGGGAAAAGTGTTGATGAAGTTGATCTACCGCGAAACCAATAACAGTTGCTACGAGATCATCGGAGAGTATAAGGGATATTTTACTGCAGCCATGTATCAGACAGTAGCGTTCTTCTTCGGAACCAGTTTAAAACAGAATTATGACGGCAACGGAAGCGATCATGATATTGAACTGATCGTTCGTGATGTAGAAAAGATGTACGGTGTCAGAAGCTAAATGATATGCTGTAATAGCTGAATGAATTGCTGTCGCATGATCATCTTTGCACCCAAACTTTCCAGATGTTCTGTATGGATCTGACAATCGATCAGTAAAACACCTTCACTTCTTAATAGTTCCACATATTGTATAAAGGCAAATTTGCTGGCATTACTTTCATTGCTGAACATACTTTCTCCAAAAAACACCTTACCCAAACGAATTCCATATAGTCCGCCCACCAGTTTCCCGTCCTTCCAGGCTTCGGCACTGTGTGCAAATCCCATTTCATGTAAGCTTGTATAAGCTGCTTCCACATTTTCATTGATCCAGGTACCATCCTGACCTTCGCGTTTTGTTTCTTTGCAGTGACGGATCACTTCTCCGAAAGCGGTATTGGTGCGAAACTCAAAAGCATTTTTCTTGATCAATGCTTTCATGCTTTTACTCACTTTCAGTTCATCGGGAATGAGTACAAATCGTGGGTTCGGACACCACCATAGCGGAATATCGCCATCATACCAGGGAAAGATGCCTTGTCGGTAGGCCAATAATAAGCGCTCGGGACTCAGATCACCCCCCATTGCCAATAAGCCATCCGGTAAAGCTTCTTCCACCGGCGGAAACCAGATCGATTCGTCTAAAGCATATAAGGGCATGCAACAAATTTAAGATTTGAAATGGATATGCAATCTTGAAATAGAGGAGGATGACAGGATCAATGTCCAACTGCCAGTTCTTCGATGGTGGCGCCGATGCCCCTGTCGGTAATGGCATCGCACATGGGTTTCAGCGTATCATAGTCACCCAATTTAACGGCATATTTTCCTTTGGTATGGATCAGCATGGCACATTGCTCGGCCTGTTCTTCACTATGTCCGCAGATCTCAATAAGGGTTTCGATCACCCATTCGAAAGTGTTCACTTCGTCATTCCACACAATAAGGCTGAACGGGTGGATATTCTCCACCAATATCTCCACTTCTTTTTCTTCCTGTGGCTTGCTTTCAGAATTAGTAAACCAGTTTGCCATGAACACAAAAATAGAACAGTTCTTTTAGAACGCAAACTGGGAAGGGATGATTGTTCGCATAGGCACATTTTTAACTTTCTGCATACTGTGATAGCTGGTCTATCAACCCTAAACCGTATTGAACTACCTACCAAACTATGGTCTGATCCCTTTATTTTCCGCCAATAAACCTGTATTGACCCATATATTAACCATATATAAACTACATCTAATAATAGTGGCTTATAGGTAGCTTATATGAGGCTTATATATGGCTTATATGAGGGTTATATCAGAATAAGAGCAGGTTAGAATAGGGTAGATATATAGAATTGGTAGGGGTGAGGAGGCACTTCTAGTGCTAATAAGCGAACAATAGAAAATAAATTTAGTGTGCATTAATAACTAATTTTAGATAGAAAATTCCTGCAATTTTGAAATACTTATTATTGTGCATTTCCTTATTGGGCCTTATTAAAATAACCGCACAGCCAATAATAAATTCTTTCAGCCCTGCAACTGCTGCAGCAGGAACAACAATCACAATAACAGGCAGTAGCTTTAATACAACAGTAACAGGTAATATTGTGATCTTCGGTGCGACAAAAGCACAAGTTACAGCAGCAAGCGCGACGAATTTAACTGTTACTGTGCCAGCAGGAGCAGGCTTTGGTCCCATTACCGTATTAAATACTGTTACAGGTTTAGCAGCATGCAGCAAGCAGTTCTTTACACCAACATTTACTCCCAATAGCGGAAATATTAC
>CAIMKO010000491.1 GCA_903841915.1 uncultured Chitinophagaceae bacterium
ATCAACATACCTTTTACTTCATTAATAAGATTATATAAATGTTGAAATTTTTCTTCTATTAAATAATTTAAGTCTTTTCTAAGTATTAAAAAGTATTCAGCCTCATTAGCAGAACCTAAAGCAATATTTGCAGGCACAGATGAAGCAGCCCTTCTTAACTGATTCGTTAAACTATATAATTCATCTTTAGGAAAAGATTTGGTCTCCTCATAAACATTCAATGTAAAGAGATGTGCTTTTTCCCAAACTTTTAAATCTTTATAGTTCTGCATACTTATAACTTAATACTTACAACTTAAAACCCTGTTGCTTTTAATTTAAGTCCCATACTTTCTTCCAATCCAAACATCATATTCATGTTCTGCAAAGCCTGTCCTGATGCGCCTTTCAAAAGATTGTCGATTGTTGAATGAACGGCAATTTTGTTTCCCTGCTTTTCAATATGGATCAAACATTTGTTCGTGTTCACCACTTGTTTCAAATCGATCATTGAATCACTAACAAAAGTGAATGCTGCATCTTTATAATAGTCTTTAAAAATTTGCTTTACTTCATCTAATGGCAATGAGGTATCAACAACTGATGTAACGTAAATACCTCTTGTAAAATCGCCGCGCCATGGAACAAAATGAACATGCAAGCCATCATTGTCTTGTAATTGAATCAGACTTTGATGTATCTCATGAATATGCTGATGTTGTAATGTTTTATATGCCGAAATATTATTAGCCCTCCAACTGAAATGTGAGGTGTTACTTAAACTTTGTCCGGCTCCCGTACTGCCTGTAATACCTGTTGTATACACATCGCCTAGTACACCTGCATTTGCCAAAGGCAATAACCCCAATTGAATAGCCGTTGCAAAGCAACCCGGATTCGCAATATTATTTGAAGCTTGGATGGCTGCCTTATTCAACTCCGGTAACCCATAAATAAACTTGCGATTGCCAATCGTTGATTTATCATTTAATCTGAAATCCTGTGAAAGGTCGATGATCTTTATTTTATCATTGATATGATTTGCTTCCAAAAATTTCTTCGCATCACCATGCCCCACACATAAAAACAAAACATCAATACCCCCATCCCCTAAAGGGGAGAGATCATTCGTGAATTTTAAATTTGATTCTCCTTCTAGATCAGCATGCACTTTACTTACAAGATTTCCGGCATTGCTTGAACTATTGATAAAACTAATTTCAACTTGCGGATGATTGATCAATAAACGAATCAATTCCCCTCCCGTATAACCTGCGCCGCCTATGATTCCAATTTTAATCTTCATGTTTTTTGCTTAATGCGGAAAACTTAAAGCTTTACGCAATTATAAAATAAATGCCTGTTGTAGGCTTTCAGCATTTAGCCTTCTGTTTCTTTTACTTTGTGATAAATAGAAGTCTGGTTACCGAATATTTTACTGAACCCTCTAACATCTTCTCCTGTAAACCCGGTATGCATCTCACCGTACTTTCCAAACTTACTGCTCATCAGATCGTATTTGCTTTCGATACCAATGATCTGGAAACGATATGGCTGCAATAGAACAAATGCATCACCTGTAACCTGTTCTTGTGAACTGATGAAATACGCTTCAATGTCCCGCATTACAGGGTCCAATATTTGACCTTCATGTAACCAATTACCATAAAATAATGCCAGCTGATCTTTCCAATTCAATTGCCATTTGGTCAATACATGTTTTTCCAAAGCATGATGCCCTTTTAAAATAACCATGGGTGCCGCAGCTTCAAAACCTACACGGCCTTTGATGCCGATGATGGTATCCCCAACATGAATATCTCTGCCAATTCCGTAAGGACCTGCAATGGCTTGTAAATATTGAATAGCTTCTGTTGGATGAGAAAATTTTTTGTCATCCACTTCAAATAATTCACCTTTTATAAAATGCAAACGGACTTCCCGACTTCCCGACTCACTGACTTGTGTAGGCCATGCTTCTTCCGGTAAAATCCCTTTGCTGTTCAAAGTTTCTTTGCCCCCAACACTAGTGCCCCATAATCCTTTATTGATAGAATAACCTGCTTTCGCAAAATTCATATCAACACCTTTACTTTTTAAATAAGTGATCTCTTCTTCGCGGCTTAATTTCAGATCACGTATCGGTGTGATGATCTCAATACCAGGGATCATGATATGGAAGATCATATCAAAACGCACCTGGTCATTTCCTGCACCGGTGCTTCCATGGGCTACAGCATCAACATTCAATTTCTTTGCATGTTCTGCAATATGTAAGGCCTGACTTAGTCTTTCAGCACTAACACTTAAAGGATAAGTATTATTCTTGAGTACATTTCCGAATATGAGATATTTGATGATCGTGTCGTAATAACCTTTGACAGCATTAATTGTTGTGTGCGTTTTTACACCCAACTTGTATGCGTGTTCTTCGATCTTCTTTAATTCATCTTCATTAAATCCGCCCGTGTTCACAATAATGCTGTGCACTTCATAGCCTTTTTCTTCAAAATGCTTTACGCAGAATGTGGTATCTAATCCACCACTGAATCCCAGAACTACTTTTTTTGCCATGACTGATAGTATTATCTATTGAAAGGAATTATTTTAAAAATGAAAGAGCAAAGCAAAGACCATTTTTAATGTGGAAGAACCTCCGTTATCTTTCTTTAAAAATGGTTTTAATAATTTCCATTGTTTGAAGCGAACCAAGCGTTCAAAACCTTTTTTATTTTCTTCAAAGAATTGTTCTGTTTCTTTTGGTTCGTAATGATCTTTGGGATCAAACAACATAGCCGTACACATACAATTCTTCCGGTCTTTACTCATCAAAATATCATAATTCACACAGCTTTTACAGCCTGCCCAGAAAACTTCATCATCTGTTAATTCAGAATACGTAACCGGCTCGTAACCCAACTCACTATTTATTTTCATGACTGCCAAGCCTGTTGTTAAACCGAATATCTTAGAATCAGGATATTTCTCTCTGGATAAATTGAATATTTTTTGTTTGATCTGTTTAGCCACACCGCTTTTTCTGAATTCAGGGGCAACGATCAATCCGCTGTTCGCCACAAATTTACCATGACTCCATTCTTCAATATAACAAAAGCCAACCCATTGACCGGTATGCGTAACTGCAATTACCGCTTTACCTTCCAGCATCTTACCGGCAACATATTCAGGTGAGCGTTTTGCAATACCAGTTCCTCTTGCCATCGCCGACGATTCCATTTCATCGGTAATACGTTTGGCATAATGTGCATCCAGATGGTCTGCTACACGAATGACGATTTGTTGTTGATTCTCCACTTTTATTAAAACTGTTTGGAATGATAAATTTGAGTAAATACACGACGGGCATATTTTAATAAATGATCTGCCCTTTGCCGGAAGTAACGGCAATGAATATTAGATACGAGGTCGTCGTAATAAATACAGAAAGTTAGAAGTACACAAATCAATGCCCATGCCCGTCAATGCAGGATGGTTTGCCGCTAATTGTGTATGCAATGTTATCTCTTTCAACTTATTGTTCAAATGAAAAGGTGAACAAGGATTTTTAAGGCTGTAAAAGTATAACAGTTTGTAATAAATGCTGCATTTTTTTTGTGAAAGTCCGAATGCGGATGAAAATGACCCAAAGCGTCAGATTACTTACGCCTGTTAGTATATGGCACAATGAATACAAGCACCGGGGTATGGTGCTTGTATATTAAATAGAATAAATCAGAATTGTAAAGAATGATTAATTTCTTCTTCTTTCTCCCCCAAATCCACCGCCTCCGCCGAATCCGCCATCGCCAAATCCGCCCGGTGGACGCATTCCTCTGAACATGCCGGGCATTTTTTGTTGTTGACCTGCAAAATTTCGAAGGTTATATGTGAAGGTGAGCATAAAGTATTGATGCAATACATTTGTTTTACTATCAACAATGGTGGTACTGCTAACTGTTCTTGAAACTGCCTGATTTTGATTCAACAGATCAAATATGCTGAATCGTAATTCACCCGCTTTATTCTTCAGGAATTGTTTAGCGATCGATGGACTCATCAAAGGCACGCTGGCATTATACCCTGCCGGACGATTTCCACTGTAAGTATAAGTAAAATCAGAGGCTAAAATCCAACCTGTTTTTGTATAGATCGTAAAGTCTGCACTTACCGAATGCACAAAATAATTTGAATTGAGGTTTGGATTTAATGTATTGTTGGCAATTACATAGCTGGTACCTGCAGAAAGATTCATGTCAAAATTATCTTTCAGGTTGGTGGTCCATTTTACCGTTTCCCCCAATGTTGTATTTCTGGTAAAATTTGAAACCGCTGCAGAAGTATCTGTTGCCTGCAATGTTTGGCTCTGTGTATAACCAAAATTGGTCGTAAGGTTAAGATTTGATTTTGGTTTCTTTAATGCAAAACCGTAATTGAAATAACCGTTAACATTATATGTTCCGCTAAGATTGGTATAGGTGGTCGTTTTAGTACCATTCTTATGTTGAACGATATAATTTTGAATATCATTGTTGATCATACTGGCATTGATCGTAGCAAACATGATATGCTGCGTTACCGGATCGAATGATGTGTATAAGAAGCGGATAGAATGCGTGAACTGAGGGCTAAGATTAGGATTACCCATCATTGTATCTAATCCGCTGATCGTCTTTAACGGCTGCAAATTGGAAACACTGGGCTGACCCGTTCTACCTGAATAAAATATCCTCAAACTTTCCGTCTTCTTAAAATTGTAATTAAAATTAGCAGTAGGAATAAAATTCACATAGTTATGCGCAACAATGATATTTTTTACTGTGTTATTACTAACATAGTCGGTAAACTGAATACCTGTACCAATATTAAAATTGAATTTTGTTTTTTGCAAACGATAACTGATCGTTCCTGTATTTGATGTTGAATTGTATTTATACGTATTGCTGTACAAACTATCGAATTTATCATACAATTTAGATGCATTGTTAAATTCGTATGTATTGTTAGCATTATAAGTATTCGTCGTAGTGTAATTATATCTAAACTCCAGTATAGAACTTTTTGAGAGAGGCTCGGTATAAGACAAAGACGGACTAAACGTAAAGGAATGGGCTGAATCAATATAGTATTGAT
>CAIMKO010000492.1 GCA_903841915.1 uncultured Chitinophagaceae bacterium
GTGATCACACCTTCAACAGGTTATCAATTGGATCTGAATTCTCTCTCCTTTACTTTTCAACGTTCGACAACAGGTGTTCGGCAATGCGCTGTCCGTTCTGACATTGACAATTTTGCCAATAATCTTGCGGCATCCCTCAGCCCTGCGAACAGTGCTGTACTGGCAAACTCTAATAATACATTTCAGATTGCTGATCGTGCCACCATAACGGCACAATCGGGCTGCAATATTGTATTTGGAAGCAGTCACACTAATTTGACCAAGCCGGTTAAGCTACGTTTTTACGGGTTTAATGCCGAATCGACCAGCGGCACATTCAGTTTAAATGCTGTTAGCATTACAGGGAGCACACATTAATGAGTAATTATAATTCCTTATACTACTGCCTATAGCAATTTGGGCATTTTTTGGTTAAATAACTTGTCATCATGTCAGCATGGGCAGGCTTGGTATTGTGTTTGACAGGCTCAAGTGATCGTTGCCGTGCGTGTCTCTCGCAGCAAAAAGCTCTGGAGTACAAGTGTGCGACGCAACCATCTTGTCATTTTTAATCAAAAGCTTGTAACAAAAAAGATCTACTATGCAAAAAGGACAGATACGTGTTCAAACAGAGAACATTTTCCCCATCATTAAAAAATTCCTGTACAGTGACCACGAAATCTTTATTCGTGAATTAGTGAGTAATGCCATTGATGCATCGCAGAAATTAAAAACTTTGGCCGGTATTGGGGAAGCCAAGGGCGAAATAGGTGAACTGCGAATTGATGTGGAACTGGATGTTAAGGAAAAGACACTGACCATTTCTGACAAGGGTGTTGGGATGACCAAGGAAGAAGTTGACAAATACCTGAATCAGGTTGCATTCAGCGGTGCCGAAGAATTTTTGACAAAATATAAGGATGCCAATATCATCGGGCATTTTGGTCTGGGCTTTTACAGTTCATTCATGGTTTCTGAAAAAGTAGAAGTATTAACGCAAAGCTATAATGCTGATGCGGCCACAGTTTACTGGAGTTGCGATGGAAGTCCTGAGTTTGAATTGTATGAGGTTGAAAAGAAAGAAAGGGGTACCAAGATCATTTTGCATATCAATGAAGAAAGTAAGGAGTTTTTAGAAGCCGGCCGCATTAAGGGGATCCTGGAAAAATTTTGTAAATTTTTACCGATACCGATCTATTTTACTGATGTTGCAGAAGAAAAGAAAAAAGACGAGGAAGAAAAGCCGATCAATAACAGCAATCCGATCTGGGTTAAAAAGCCAAGTGAATTAACCAAAGAGGATTACGAAAAGTTTTACAGGGAATTATATCCTTTTGGCGAAACCCCGTTATTCTGGATTCATTTGAATGTGGATTATCCCTTTAATTTGACCGGTATTTTATATTTCCCTAAGATCAAACAGAGCTATGAGATCCAGAAAGATAAAATTCAGTTATACAGCAATCAGGTTTTTGTAACGGACGAAGTGAAAGAAATTGTTCCGGAATTTTTAATGCTGTTGCATGGTGTGATCGATAGTCCGGATATTCCATTGAATGTGAGCAGAAGTTATTTGCAAGGAGATCCGAATGTAAGGAAGATCAATAGCTATATCACAAGAAAGGTTGCGGATAAATTGGAAGAAATATTTAATAAGGAGAGAACTGAGTTTGAACAGAAATGGGAAAGCCTTGGTTTGTTTGTGAAGTATGGTATGATGACGGATGATAAGTTCTTAGAAAAGGCCAACAAGTTTTTGGTAATGGAAGATACCGCGGGCAAATTCTATACACTGGATGAATACAAACTTGCAACAGAAGTGTTGCAGAAAAATAAGGAGGGAAAACAGGTAATTATTTACACGACCAATCCAATACAACAGGATGCATTTATACAAGCTGCTGTTGCAAAAGATTATGTGGTGGTAAAGATGGAAACCCTGGTGGATGCGGCTTTCATCAATAATATGGAAATGAAGTGGGAGAATGTTCATTTTGTGCGGGTGGATGCAGATATCATTGACAATTTGATCGACAAGCAAGATGCCAATGATAGTATCTTATCAAAAGATGAAACAGAGAATCTGAAGAAATTATTCGAATTCCCTGTTCCTGAATTGCATGTGACTGTTGAGGTAAAAGGCTTAAGCACTGATGCTGCGCCGGTTGTTGCCACAAGGCCAGAGTTCATGCGCAGAATGAAAGATATGGCGGGTGTTGGAGGTGGAATGACTGCGTTTTATGCAACAATGCCGGATGAAGTGACGTTGACTGTGAATGGCAATCATCCCATTTATCAAACCTTATTAAAAGAAGCGGATGTTGAAAAACAAGGAAAACAAATAAGAAGTTTGGCTGATCTGGCTTTATTGTCACAAGGATTATTAAAAGGAGCCGAGCTGACAAACTTTATCAACAGAAGTGTTGACTTGATGAAATAAAATTTTATTAAAAACTAAAGTATAAAAAAAGAAAAACTAAAGGATAGCAGCGAAAGTTGCTGTCTTTTTTTATTCACTTAACCGTATATCGATCACTTTCAATTGCAGATTCTTTTCGCCATTCCATTCATTCATGTCCAAGGTGAAGACTATATCGATTGGTTTTTGCATTTGTAGTAAATGAAATTTCTCGGCCATATTAAAACCAATTCCGGTAAAGGCAATTTTGTTTTGTCGCACTGAAAAACGGATATGCTGTTCTTTCACAATCTTAGAAAAGCCGGTGTCCATTACTTTTTTCGAAATAAATACCGGGCGCATATTTTCCGGGCCAAAGGGTTCCATTTGGGAGAGAATATTGTAAAAATTGGGGGTTAATTCTGCAAATGAAATTTCCGAATCAATGATGATCTCAGGGATTAGTAATTCAGGCGGTATGGTAGCTGCAACAATTTTTTCAAAAGCATTACTGAATGCTGAAACGTTTTCGGGCGCCAACGTCATGCCAGCCGCTGCAAAATGCCCGCCATATCCCAATAAATGTTCGCGGCATGCATGAATCGCTTCATATAAATTGAAGCCTGCTACGCTTCTGGCACTTCCTGCAACATATTCGCCGCTTTTAGTGAGTACGATCGTTGGACGATAATATCGTTCGATCAGTCTGCTGGCAACTATGCCAACCACACCTTTATGCCAATGTTCTTTGAATACAACGGTTGTTTTTCTGTTGATCAAAGTAAGATCACTTTCAATCATTGCCAATGCTTCTTCGGTAATGTTGCTGTCGGCTTCTTTTCTGTCGGTATTATCACTGTGCAGCATTTCAGCAAATTCCATCGCTTTATTTGCATCTTGTTCAATAAATAATTGCACTGCTTTTTTTGCATCATCCATCCGTCCTGCAGCATTTACTCTTGGAGCAATAATAAAGACCAAATTAACGATATGCATTTCTTTTTCTACTGCTGCTAATTTCATTAATGCTTTAATCCCTGCACAAGGATCTTCATTCACTTTTTTTAAACCATAAAATGCGAGTGTTCTGTTTTCGCCTGTAATAGGAACAATGTCTGCAGCAATCGCTGTTGCCACCAGGTCTAAATATTGTAAGTAAGCGTTATCGTCCAGTTTTAGTTCTTCACTTAATGCCTGCATCAACTTAAAACCAACTCCACATCCGCATAATTCTTTATACGGATAATTGCAATCTTTTTGTTTGGCATTTAATATCGCAACTGCTTCCGGTAATTCGGTATCGGGAAGATGGTGATCGCAAACGATAAAATCGATGCCCAATGTTTTTGCATATGCGATCAGGTCAACACTTTTAATGCCGCAGTCGAGCGAAATGATCAAGCTGAAATTATTTTCTTTTGCAAAATCAATTCCCAGTTTACTGATACCGTAGCCTTCTCGGTAACGATGCGGGATATAATAATCAACAGTGGGATAAACTTTCTGCAGGAATTGGAACATGCTTGCTACGCTTGTTGTTCCATCAACGTCATAATCACCAAAGACTAAAATCTTTTCTTTCTTGGAAAAAGCTAATAAGATCCGGTCAACCGCTTTGCGCATGTCTTTCATCAGCCAGGGAGAATGAAGGTCTGTCAATTGCGGACGAAAAAAATGTTTTGATTTTTCAAAGTCATCCAAACCCCTTTGCACTAAAATTTTGCAGAGTGTTGTATTAACTTTTAAGGTTTCATGTAAAGCCGTCGCCTTCAATTCATCTGCGTCTAATATCTTCCATCTTTTTTGCATGAATCTGATCGACAATTTTATTGAATAATGCGAAATGCTACTATTGAACTGCTGTTGCGTGGTTTCAACGGAATTGCTCTGGACATTCCTGTTCAGTTTTTCGAATAGTCAGTGAGTTGAAGTTAGGAAAGGTTTTTATAAAAACGTGTAATAAAAATTAATAATTTCTGTCGGTTGTGTAGCGTACCAATTCTTCCAGTGCTTGTCTGTATTGGGTGTCGGGAAATTCATATAAAATAGCTAAGGCTTCGTCTCTGTAAGCAAACATTTTTTCGGTTGCATATTTGATACCTCCTGCTTTTTTTACTTCATCGATCACAAACTTTACTTTGTCCTTTTTGGTATTCTGGTTCTTGATGATATAAATTATTTTTTTACGGGTGGCAGCGTCACACTGATTTAAAGTATAAATGAGGGGTAGTGTTAGCTTTTTTTCACGGATATCATTGCCGGTGGGCTTGCCAATATCCGCATTGCCATAATCAAATAGATCGTCTTTTATTTGGAATGCGATACCTACGTTTTCTCCAAAAAGTCGCACTTTTTCTATTGAGCCCTCGTCTTTAAAGGTAGAAGCGGCACCCGAGGCGCAACCGGAAGCCAATAAAGAGGCTGTTTTACCCTTGATTATTTTATAATAGACATCTTCCTCCAAATTGAGGTTTCTTGATTTTTCCATTTGTAATAATTCGCCTTCCACCATTTCTTTCACTGCATCAGCGAGGATCTGCAAAATGGTATATTCCTTCTTTTCAAGCGAAAGTAATAAGGCCTTCATCAGCATATAATCACCCACCAAGACTGCAATTTTGTTTTTCCAGAGTGCATTGATGGAAAAAAAACCCCTTCGTTCCATGGCGTCGTCTACAACATCATCATGAACCAGAGAAGCGGTGTGCAATAATTCTACAATTGATGCGGCACGGTAGGAGGAATCGTTGATATCGCCCCCTAATTTGGCACATAAAAGAACAAACATGGGACGTAGTTGTTTGCCCTTACGTTTTACGATATACTGCATGATCCTGTCGAGCAAGGGCACCCGGCTTTTAACAGCATCACGAAAATGCTGTTCAAAGTAGTTCAATTCATCGTGTATTACCTGTCGTGCTAGTTTCATAAAAATATTGCAATATACCAATCCCCCCACAATAATCGATAAGAAGCAACGTTAATCGACAAATATTTGTCATTAGCACAATGTTTAAACAGCTTTTGGAATATTTTTTTTTGTTAATTCATCCGCTTTGCAATAATTTTGTAGAGCGAATTTTATCTACACACAAATAATTTTTTAAACTCAAATATTAGTTATGGCAAGCAAAAAGTATGTTTTTTTAATGGCTTCACTGATGGTGTTGTTTCAAACAGTCAGTTTTGCCCAAACCAATACGGATTGGGGATGGAATTGGAAAGACAGTTCTAAGATTCCAACACAACGTATTCCTCAATACAACGAATTTTTAAACAATCAGTATCCTTATCCTGCACAACCAAGAGACCAATGGGAATTAGGTTTAGGATTGGGTGTAGCTGTTTTGACAGGTGATTTGAATAACTCAGCAGGTTTTGGTGGTACTTTAACCTTGAGAAAATCCCTGAGCCATACGTTTTCATTGCGTCCTTATATTGCTTACTATACCAATAGCGGAAGCGGCACAGGATACGACAATCCCAACAATTTAGTATATAGTGGAACTGCTACTTATGCGTATAAAAACAATTCATTCCATTTTGGTGTTGATTTGATCACTTCATTGAATACTGCAAGTTATTACAGAGGTAATCCTACTGTTAATTTTTACTTGATCAGTGGATTGGAAATGTATTCTGCTACATTGACACAGAGTAAAAATAACGGACCTTATAATTCTTATACTATAGGTGGTAATAACGGATCGTTGAATAAGCTTGGTGTTAATTTAGGTGGTGGTGTTGCTTTCAAGATCAGCAATACTGTGAATTTAGCAATTGAAGCGAAAGGTACATTTACCAATAATGATTATCTGGATACTTATACAAGCCCATACAGCAATGCTAATGACGCTTGGTTTTATTCTGGCCTTAAGCTGAATATCAATTTAGGCAACAAAGCTAAAAATGTTCAGCCTTTATGGTGGATCAATCCAAACAACTATGCTTACAGCGAGTTAAATGCTCCAAAACATATGAAATTGCCTAAGGTTGTATTACCTGATGCAGACGGAGATGGTGTTACAGACCAATTTGATCTTGAACCAAATACACCTGCTGGTGCTCCGGTAGATAGCCATGGTGTATCAAAAGATACTGATGGTGATGGTGTTCCTGATTACAAAGACAAAGAAATACTGACAGCTGCAAAATGTTTCCCTGTTAACAATGATGGCGTTGGAACATGTCCTGAACCAGCTTGTTGCAAAGAACTGAGAGACCAAATTGCAAATATGAAATTAGCTCCAGCAGCTAGTGAATGCACTTTATCTGATCTGCCAAGTGTTACATTCAAGTCTGGTGTTAAATTGTCAAAAGATGCTGAAAAATTATTGGCAGCTGCTGCAAATAAGATCAAAGCAAACCCAAATTGTAAGGTTAAAGTAATTGGTCATCCTGCTGCAAGCAAAGCTGCACAGCAATTGAGCTATGAAAGAGTTAGCGCAGTGATCAAATATCTGGTTGAAAAACAAGGTATTGCAGAAAGCAGATTCATCTTCAATTATGATGGTGGAACCGGTGATGCTAGCACTATTGACCTTCAGGGAACAACAGAAGATGGTCCTAATACAGTACCTTCTCCTCACCCAAACTTAAAAACTAAAGGATAATCGAAGATTAACTTAAGACATATAAAAAGAGCCCTGCCATTTAGCGGCAGGGCTCTTTTTATATTAATCTTAACTAAGGGTAAGCAGTTTGCATTGTTTGAGTGTATAAATTGCCCCGAAATAACTACCTTTGCGCACTTCTATGAAGAAAGTTGTACTTTTTATTTTCTGTATTGTAACGTTAACCTCTTGTTTTCATAAGATTGAAAAGTTGTTTGCGAAGGGGCATGGTAAGTCCTTTAACCAAATACTTAAGAGTCATGATAATGAGTATAAGTATTCAATGGCTGAGCAGTATTATGCAGAAAAGAAATACAATAATGCGCAGGTATTATTTGAAGAAATGATCTCTTTTGTAAAGGGGACTCCGCGGTTTGAGGACATGTATTATAAAATAGCATTCTGTTATTACTATCAAAAGGATTATCTTAACGCAGAGAACTACTTTAAGAATTTTACCGAAACATTTCCGGGAAGTAATAAATCTGAAGAATGTGAGTTTATGAGGGCCTACTGTTTCTATAAACAATCGCCTAAAGTTGATCTGGATCAAACCAATACAACAAAGGCCATTTCTTTGATGCAGGCTTTTATTAACACACATCCGACTTCCCCTAAAGTATTAGAAGCAACTTCTATTATTGATAAGGGGCGAGAAAAATTGGAACTGAAAGATTATAATACTGCGCAACTTTATTATAATTTAGGATATTATAAAGCTGCAGCCATAACATTTGGGCTTGTGTCTGAAAATTTTCCAGATTCAAAGAAGAGCGATGAGTATAAGTTGCAGGTGATTAAATCTTATTACAAGTATGCTGAATTAAGCACAGAAGATAAACAACCGGAAAGATTTGAAAAAGTGGTATCTGAATGTAGTGATTTTTCGGAAAGGTTTACAGACAGTAAATTGTTAACTGAAGCAAATAAATATAAAGCGCAATCAACTACTTACCTTAAAAATTTAAAAAATGAGCAAATTAAGAAGGCACCTTAGCGGCAATACATCTAATGTGGTGGAGACAAAAAACCTTGTTGATATCAAATCTCAAACAGGTAATTTGTATGAGTCAATTGCTATTGTTTCACGTCGTGCAAACCAGATCAATATTTCTTTAAGAGAAGAATTGCATAATAAACTGGAAGAGTTTGCAAGTCATACGGACAGTCTGGAAGAAATTCATGAGAACAAAGAGCAGATTGAAATTTCAAAAGCGTATGAGAAAATGCCAAATCCTGCTATTCTTGCCACTCAGGAATTTGTTGAAAACAAGATATATTATCGTAAGAATAATGAGAGCGATCTGTTCAGATAAGCTATTGAATAATTAAAATATAAAACGACAGTAGCACTACTGTCGTTTTTTTTGTTACTTGCAGTATAATAAAAGTATGCTAAAGACATATTCCATATTTTTTTTAGTATTCCTCATTGTTCTCAGCAGTAAGGCTCAGGAGATACAAGCAAAAGTAACAGTGAATGCGAGTCGTATTAATACTACAGTTGATAAGAAAGTATTTGTCACTTTGCAGAACCAATTGATCAATTTTATAAACAGCCGTAAATGGACGAATGATCAGTTTAATGAAAATGAAAAGATACAATGCAGTTTTTTAATAAATCTTCAATCTATTGTAGAACCAAATGTTTATAGAGCAACTTTAATTATTCAGGCAGCACGGCCGGTGTATAATGCAAGCTATCAGACTGCACTGGTTAATTTTCAGGATCAGGATTTTACTTTTAAATATATCGAATATCAACCCATAGAATTTAATGAGAATCGGGTTCAGGGAACAGATGCATTGGCGGCTAATTTAACAGCTATGTTGGCCTACTATGTGAATATTATATTAGGGTTAGACTATGATTCTTTCTCTCCCAAAGGGGGAGATCCTTACTATCAAA
>CAIMKO010000493.1 GCA_903841915.1 uncultured Chitinophagaceae bacterium
ATCTTCTTCTGTTACATCTCTCATGGCAGCCAGATCAGGATGACGCATCAATGAATTTTCATCGAGGTTCATCTTACAATCCACCGCAATGATCTTTTCATCACTTGTCTTGAATAAAGGATTTATTTCGAGCATGCTGCAATCCAGTCCAACATAAGCGTTGTAAAGATTGGTCACGAATTTTGTACAGTTCTTGAATGCTTCACCGCTCAATCCCAGATTGAATGCGATCTTTCTGGCCTGGAATGCCTGCAATCCGCCTCCCGGATATACCCATTCTTTGAATATTTTTTCAGGAGTATCATGTGCCACATCTTCAATATTCATACCACCTTCGGTGCTGTACATTACAACGTTTTGTCCCTTAGACCTGTCTAATAAGATGGACAGATAAAATTCCTTTACAGGATTAGGACCGGGATAATATACATCCTGTGCAATTAAGATCTTGTTTACTTTCTTTCCTGCAGGACCTGTTTGAATGGTCACCAGCGTTTGTCCCAATATATTTTTAGCAATATTGCTAATGTCTTCCAAACTTTTTCCAACAGCCACACCACGTTGTTCGCTGCCCACTATTTTACCTTTTCCGCGACCACCCGCATGGATCTGCGCTTTTACCACTGCGAAGTTGTTATTGGTTTGCGTTTTGATCTGGCGATAGGCTTCTTCAGCAGCCATTACAGTATCAACTGCAATACCTTCCTGAACAGGAACATTGTATTTTTTCAAGAGTTCTTTGGCCTGGAATTCATGTAAGTTCATGCGTTAGAATTTTGTGCCGCGAAGATAGCATATTTCAATATCCGTTTTTTATGAAAAAGAAAGCGAATAACCTATTTTTCAAACCTTCTTTCCCAATCTATCTCAACAAGACCCAACTATCCCCAAACTCCTAATGACCGTCTGGTAATTGTACCCGGGAAGTTTGCCTTACTAATTCTTCAGATAGCTGGTTTAATAATACAATCACCCTACCTGATTCGGGATTCATTTATAGTAGATTATCTATTAAACTATCTATGATCCAATATTCATCCAGGGATAAGCCGAGTATCTTATAGGTCGGGTCATACTCGGGTCATACTCGGGATATACTCGGGATATACTCGGGATATCTCCAAAGAAGATAGGGCAATGGTATAGCCCAAACTCGAGGCATCTATACACTATTTATGCTGCAGCAGTATTGAAGGAGAGGATCAGATAGGAAGGATGCCCCAATGTGGAATTGGGAAGGGTGCTTTTTGGATGTAGAAAATATTAACGAAATAATTAGGTGTATATACATATAAGTTAGTACATTTGTTGTACAAGTAACTTTTTAAACTATTAAACGCTCAAAAAATTATGAAGAAAATTGTATTAAGCATTGTATTTACAGCAGCATTGGCAAGTCTTTATTCATTTGCCCCTATTAAAAAATCAACTGCAGCAGTTACTTATACAGTAGCTACCGATGCAAGCAAAGTTGAATTTACAGGTTCAAAGAAAGCAGGTTATCACAATGGTTCTTTTGCTTTAAAGAGCGGAGCGATCAGTGTAGATAATGGTAAATTGACCGGTGGTAAATTTGTAATTGACCTTACAACTGTTAAAGCTGATGCAGGTGAAAAATTGGAAGGCCATTTAAAAAGCCCTGATTTCTTCGATGTTGCAAAATTTGCTGAAGCAACTTATGAGATCACAGCTGTAAACTATACTTCAGCTACTACTGCTGATATCAGCGGTAGCCTTTCTTTGAAAGGAGTTTCAGTACCTGTTAAGTTTAGCACTGTTATCCGCAATATTGA